>JAZQFO010000196.1:0-10773 GCA_045539535.1 Acetatifactor sp. | reverse complement strand
TCCTTAAACATATTGGGATTATCACAAACCAGTCGCTGCAAGGTCAGACTTCGTACCATATTAATATCCTTAAGAATATAGGCATCGTCTTCCAGATTCTCTCCTGAATACAAAACAACTTCCTGTAGCGTATCCGGATTTATTCTTTCAAAAAAAGCAGAATTCTCATACCCGGAAACATCGGACATACACACAATGCTTCGCAAAATATTCTGTTTAGAAAGCACATAGGTATACCAGGAATCTGTATACAGTTCCAGACGGGTCAGGCCTGTGAAATACTGCAAATCGGAAGGTGAATAGGATTCCTCTCCTTGTTGTATAACCACTGTTTCCTTATAGGTTTCAAACTCCATGGGCTCGTAATGATAATAATCCTGAAAGCTATAGATAAAAGAGTAAGATTTACTTGTCTGTTCAATGCGCAAATACTTAATTTGGAACAAATCTTCCTCGTTGACACGGGCTGTCGGCTTATCATAAACCTCCGAAAGAAACTCCTTAAAAACCCCAGAAAAGCGGTCGTCCTCTCTGACCATATTTCCGACAAAAAATTGATAAGCAAACAAAATCATCACGATAAGAGCTATCACTACCACAGTCATTTTTATCTTTGTATTCACTATCGTACACCTCAATTTAGAATCCCTATTTTATTCTACTAATTATATCATCACATGCAAAATTTGTCATTTTATAAAATAAAAGAACCAATAGACATTTTGCCTATTGGTTCTGATTTCCTATTTGTATATGACTCTTATTGTGCAGTTGCCAGACTACCCATTGCTCCGGCCAAAGCTACAGTGAACATACCCATAACGATATCTTCCATGGGCGCCTCTACAGCACTAGCAGCCTCTGCGGGAAGCTCAACGCCGTCAATATCCTCAACGATGAAGTCATAAGGCACACCACCCTCGGTCATCGTAAATTTATCAACCAGCTGTGTCTCTCTGTTAATATAGCAAACTACATCCTTGTTCTCTCCATCATCTACAATAACCATATCAAGGACATCGTACATTACACCATCAATTTCCTCTTCACCGCGGTATGTATAAGAAACAATGTTGTCATTCTTCAGGTTATTGCTATTCATGCTGTCTATACTCGCCTGATCTTCCTCCGACTGGATAACCGCAGTATTCCACATCTCTTCACCCTCTGCAGCAACCTTACTGTATACCTGACCATCTACCACATAAAGGTCAAAGGACGCAACACCGTAATCCATCAGCATGCGGAAATTCTCACCGGAAACAGCTGTAACCATGGTCATGGTCACGCCTTCCTGACTAATGGTTGCTACCATCTGGGAATTGTCACGAAGCATCTGATTGTTATCAAAATAGTTATCGTAAGCAGTTGCCCACTCACCGGTAGCTGCATTTGCCTCAGAACTTGCTTCGGTGCTTGCTTCGGAACTTGCCTCACTGCTTGCCTCGGAGCTTGCTTCCGTACTTTCTACGGTGCTCTCCTCAGAAGTTGCCTCTACAGATACCTGTACACCGGTCTCCTTATCCTCCTCTGCGCCACAACCGGTAAATGCGGTTGCCATCACTGACATCGCCAGTACAATAGATAAAACTTTCTTTTTCATTTCGAGTTCCTCCCTCATATTGCTTTAATGTAATACAGTGATGAATTATACGCCATGAATTTTTGAAAGTCAATCAGTTTATATTTTTTTAATATTTTTATTGCCTCAATGTAATACTTCCGCTTTGCCAGTCCATATCGTCCACAATCGCCAAGGATTCCAGCTGATAACCCAGATTGCGGATAATCTGTCCGCCACTCTGGAAGCCCTTCTCAATGGCGATACCAATGCCTTCCACCGTAGCACCTGCAGACTGTACAATCTGAATCAATCCCTGCAGTGCACATCCGTTTGCAAGGAAGTCATCAATATCCATCTGATGGTTTAAAAAGCTGTCCACCTTCAGTACATTTCCTTCTTTTACAATTCCGTCTTTTAAGATTCTTTCCTCTAAGCAGTTCATATTCCTACTCCTCTGTATTTAATATTAACATTCCCTCCACGTACTTAGCCCGAATTCCCTGTAGATCCAATGAAAGATAAACAGCCCGCTCCAACCGCTGAAGGAGGGTCAGCTCTCGGGGACAGGGAAGACAGGTGTCATCCAAAACCACGGCGTCAAAGGCATAGCCCTGCTCAAAGCTACCTGCTTTGCCAAAGAAAGCTCCGCCGCCCTTGGTAGCCATATAAAAAGCCTCCGGGAAGGTTATAGGCTTCATGGCGGAATCCACCAGACGCCAATACATCTTGGATACCTGCACTGTGTCGGAAATCGCGCGGAAAATTGACTCGCTGTGGCCTCCTGCCACATCGCTTCCAAGTCCGATATTAAGGCCCTTGTCCAAATATTTGCGCACCGGCGCAATGCCGGAAGACAGATTCAAATTAGAAGCCGGGCAATGAACCACGAAAACACCATTTTGCTTCATGAGGGCAATCTCGTCCTCCTCAGACCAGACACAGTGGGCCATAATGGTTTTAACCGCCTTGTCATCTGCCTTGTTATAACCAAACAAATCATGCTTATCATAAGCATCGCCGTAAAAACCACTGTCCGGACGAAGTCTCTTTACCAGTTCAATCTCCCCGGGATTCTCGGAAAGATGGGACTGCACGGGCAAATCATACTTCTTCTGAATCTCTGCCAAACGATCCATCAGCTCATCCGTACAGCAAGGAATAAATCTTGGTGTCAGAATCGGTTTGGTTCTTGTATATTTGCCGGATGTATTTTCCAGCCATTCTATGGTATCCTGAACCGACTGCTGTGCACTTTTCTCGCAAAGCCCTTCCGTAGCATCCCTATCCATATTGACCTTACCCACCAGACTGACAATTCCGCTTTCTTCCATCAAATCCATCAAAAGTCCGGTAGCATGACCATGCCTGGTGGCAAAAATACAGGCACGGGTAGTAGCACTCTTCTTCATGGCCTCTGCAAAAATACCATATGCCTCTCCGGCATATTCCAAATCTGCATATTTTTTCTCCTCCGGAAAAGCCTGTCCGGCAAGCCAGTCCATCAGCTCCAAATCCATACCAAGACCCCGATAAGCAAACTGAGGCGCATGAATATGAAGATCCACCATACCCGGAATAATCAATTGATTACCGTAATCGATAAGCGGAAAGGACTTATATTCCTTAGGAAGCACTTCAAAAACACCTGCAGACACACCGTCTTTGCACACCAAATAGGCATTGTCAAAAGTGACAAGCTCCCGGGGTGTTGTACTATAACAAATTTGACCCTTCAATACAAAATTTTTCATCGCTACGAACCTTCTTATCTTTATTCTTCTGTATTGTACCCATTATATCATCCGCTAAATCTTTTGTCATTTAAAACAAAAATCCCCCTTCACAACCAACTGCGAAGGGGGATAAAACTCTTAAATTAGTTTGCAGGATAGCTTCCGCTATTTGCTGCCTCTGTAGGAGCTGCCTCTGCTGTAGGTGCTTCCTCTACTACAGGAGCCTCCTCTACTACAGGTGCTTCCTCTACTACGGGTGCTTCCTCTGCTGCAGGAGCCTCCTCAACTACAGGTGCTTCCTCAATCACAGGAGCTGCCTCTAATACGGGAGCTGCCTCCAGTACAGGAGCTGCCTCAGTAACGGGCTCTGTAGGAATAATAGGAGCATCCATAGGTGCTGCCTCTGCTGCGGGTGCTGCTTCTGCGGTAGGTGCCGCCTGTGCGGGTGCTGCTGCCTCAGTCTTCTTGGACTTCTTCATCAGGCCCATGATAATCAGAACTACGCCTGCAAGGAAGCTAAGGATGGACAGTACAAGTACCAGTACCCATACAATTGCCATACCGTTAAACTTGTAGGTTACAGCGCCCTTAGAAACGCTGTCGTCAGTAGATACAATGCCGATTACCTTGCCGGACTTTGCATCATACTCCTCTGCAGTATAAGTATCTGCATTGGGGTTCTTACCGGGCATATCCAGGCTGTACTCCATAGCGATGTCCCAGTACTCATTGCCATAATCTCTGAAAATAAGACCATCAAAGTTAACAGACTCCTCAAATACACAAGCATTCTTGAAGCCAAGCCACTTGTTCTCTTCTGCATAAGAGATAGAATTGCTTCTGTCTCTGCCGGTGAGATAGTTCATTGCAGCTTCTACTTCCAGTGCAGAACCGGACAACTTAATCTCAATACCGTTCTCACCGTTTTTCTCCACTGCCTTAGCCTTCACATCCAGCTTCTCCTCAGAAGCCTTTACGCTTTCAGCAATACGCTCAGACAAAGCCTTACACTGATCAGCGGTGGTACCGTCATTAAAGATCAGAGTGATCTCACGAGTAATGTTCTTAGCACTCTTTACGGTAGTGTTCCAGGAACCGCTACCGGGATGATAATAATACTTACCATCAAATCTGATATCAATCTCACGGATTCTGTAGAAATCATGCTCCTTAAATTCAGGATATTTCTCATTGGTATAGGAACCGCAGTAATAATAAGCAAGCTCATCCTCTACCATCTCAGTAGCAGTTTCCAAATCTCCGTTTACTTTATTGCCCTCTACATAGTAAAGAACCTTAACGTTACCGGAAGAATTACATCCGTACTGAGACATGTCAAGATGCTCGTTGAAGCTTGCATTCTCAGACAAAAGAATAGGCATATCGCCCTCAGCTGCCTCAGGTGTATATGCAGCAAAGGAGCTCTTGTTGGTGTGACCATAGGTGTTCATTGCATTCTCAAGCTCAGTAGCACCCAGATTCTCCATAACTACACGATGGGTGTTCATACCCAACTCATTGGTCCACTCGGAAGATGCACCGGCAGGTACGCTCTCCTCCATGTATGCCTTAACAGCATCTGCGTTCTTGTTGAGGTTTGCATCCATCATATCCAGCTCGATAGTACGGTCATATGTACCATCAGCGTTTACAGTGGTAAACACTCTAATCTGGTCAATTTCAATGTAATCCATGGAAGAAGCTTCAATGTAGCTTCCGCCATCATAGTCTGTACCACTGAAAGCAACCTTTGTAGAAGAATTCTCAATAATATAGGACTGATCGCCGGCCTCAACATATCCGGAATTTACCATCAGAGTCTCAAACCAACCCATCAGGTTCTCTGCTCTTATGCTCTCCTCATAAGAGAAACCGTTACAGAATACAGAATCACTTACAATGCAATCTACCGTGTACTCGTTTCCATCATTCATAACAGTAGTAATCTTGGAAGCATGATCTTCAGGAGAACTAAACTCCATGGTAAATGTTGCAACGTAGTTGTTCTCATCCTCAGACATAACATAAGTCATACCTGCAGGTACATTTGCAGCAATTGTTGCATCTACTGCGGTAATATCACCGGTTACGTACTCCGCAAAATCACTCTTAGAAATGGTAAGAGTCATCACACGGGAACCACTCAAATCAGTGTTCAAATTAACAGTTGTCTCCATGTTGGCACCACATGCTGCCCAAGTGAGCATGAAGACAGTCATAGCCAAAATACAAATTAATTTTTTCATCTTCATCCTCCTTTAGAAAATCCGGATAATCCATTTGCCGTTAGATTTTACAAATGTATCCTCTTCTGTCTCATAAACAGTCTTGCCGTTTAATTCATAAACAACAGCATAGTGAAGAATTACGCTGCTGGAGTCGCCCTCAACCTCTTCCACTTCACCGGGAATAAAATTCACTTCCTTCATTCCATAGTAAGGAATGTCATAAGCGGTAAGAAGAAGATTATTCTGCAGACCATAGCACTCCATAGCCTTCTCTCCATCACCCTTATTGATAGCCTTTTCCAACTTGGCAAGAACCTTCTCAGGTCCTGTCTGAATCTTTGAGACGCCGCCTACAATAAATGCAATCATCAGAATCACTGACAGTGCAATTGCAACAACGCCACCTACAATGCCTTTTTTCATTGTTTTCTCCTTTCCCTCATCAGGTTAACGTTACAGATTTACGTTTTTTCAAACAAATCTTCGCCACTCATTATACATAAATCGACATAAATTTACAATGATTTTTTAGATTATGTATAAAAAACCTGTAATTTAATGCCTTCGAATACCATTTTTAATCTGGCAGGTCTTATCTTTGCAATGATTGCACTGCAACCGCTTGTTGGAACCGCTCCAAAAAAGCTGAGGGTTCTTCGTGTATACAATCTCCCAGCGGATTAACACGACTAAAGCGGTAAAAAACAAGCTCCAGCTGTAGAAATTCTTGATGAAAAGCATGGGAGTAAACATCATAAAATGTCCCCAATCATAGATTCTGCAGTTGACGCAACACTTATTTTTCATAAGGAAGGTTTGAAAAGGACAATAAAACAAAATACAGATATAATCACACAGAAAATAGAACACCGTAAGCATCCACAGATCGGCCGCATCTATCACTTCAAACAAATATAGAAAGCCCCACACAGCGTTAAAGCACAGCCATACCAGCATGACCTTCCATGCCTTCACGTTCTGATCCTGAGCAAAGGCAAGAAGCTCCAGCTTGGAGTAACCTTGCACTTCCTCATAATTTTCCTCCTTATGCTTCAACAGCGCCATAGACAATTTCTTGTTGGGAAACAGATGTGAAATCATCATCAGCATAAAGATGCCCCATAAAATATGTAGTGGTGCAATCCGGAAGCCGGCGATTTGCCAGGATATGCGGTTTAGCAAAAAATCCACCAACATCTCTTTATTCCATATATAAGGGATAAAAACAGCCAAAAAAATAGCCAGTCGAATGATGAATTTAATTATGTATCTTTTTAACATATCCGTTTTAATAATTTTACCTGCCATTTTTTCACCTCTTGCTCTATTTTATCAGAAAATATGGCTCTTTACATTAGTTTTATTTTTTTATATACTCAAATTAGTAATTTTTACAATTTAAACTAAAGAGAGGGGAAGAAATGAGAAAAAATTGGGTTGCTATTATTACGGTTATTCTATTTTTTGCACCGTTTATCCTGCCATTTTTGATGCTGTTAATCTTCGGTATCGGGTATGCAATATCCGATTTGCAGCTGAATCCCTATGACTATGCCCGCATCACGGATGTGGAATATCGGGCGGTGGTTGTGGATGAGCCGGACTGTGAAGGTAAGGTTGTGATTACAGAGCGTCTGACCTACGATATTCACGCGGCCTCCGAGGATAATCTGTTCTGGGAGCTGTGGCGTGACCTTCCGGAGGATTATGTAGATGGCGTAAAGGTTCACTACAAAGTAAACTCCGTCAAACAAATTATGCCGGACGGCTCGGAAGTAATCTATGAGAAGAGTCCGAAGCTTTATTGGGATGACTACGACTATGTGAGTTACAATCCCACCTACGGACCGGGTAAATGGTACCACAGTAAGGGACCCTATGATGAGTCAGAGGAACGATACGAATGTGTATTCTTCTACGTAGACGGTCTGTACCGCGAGGAAGTAGTTTTCGAGATTGAGTACGAAATGTACAATGCAGCGCTTCGATACAATGACTGTTCCGACCTGTATCTGTCCATGTACTCCGAGACCACCATCAATCATTTGGAGTCCTATAAGGCGGAAATCCTATTCCCCAATGATAAGATGCCTTCTCCCGGCAACTACGAAGTATATACATACGGTACCAATGCCCATTCCTTTCCGGTTACAGGGTCTGCAAACAAAAACCCCGGCTACTATACCTTCTCCTTTGAGTTGGATGAAGAGGACCTGCAGTTCAAGCCCTATAACCAATACATCGAATTTGACCTGGTATCCTACAACGAAGACAAACATATTTTTACAGAATATGCTTCCAGGAATTACTACTCAAGCGACAATGTATTAGATGAAATCAGGGATGAGCAGCGCGACTATGCCAACGAGCCTGCGATTTATGCGAAACTCAAAATAGTTGTATTCCTGATGTGTGTGGGCGGCGCGATTATTGCTTTGGTGTATGCTTTCACCATCAGATCCCGCATGAAATCCAAGCATACCTTCTACGAGCCTTCCATGGAGATAGACTACTACAGAGACATCCCCAGCGATTTGGACCCCAACTTTGCGTCAGCTTTGGTATTCTGTAAGGACAAACCTCTCAAGGATGACTCTGGTGTGTACTCTGCGATTTTGTTGAGTCTGGCCCGCAAGGAATATATTAAATTGGATGAATTGGGCAATGATGTACGCATCACCATTGCCAAGCAGAATCTCCCCACACCGGTAGTTACACCTGCAGCTGCGCCGATGGCTTCACCCATCATGCAGTCTACAACCCAAAGTACCACCAGTGAATTCGGAGATATCGGAACCGGCTACACAAGTACGTATCGTCCCACATCCAACCAGATTACCATTATCGACAATACCCGTGCCGGCCAGGTAAGTGTGATGAACGGTGGCGGTCTCTACCCCGTTCCCACAGACACGGTTGCTCCGGCACCGGTTGTGGCTCCGGCTCCTACGGTGGCTCCCGCAGCTATCAGCACTCCCGAAATAGCACCCGTTTCCATACCGGAACCTGTGAGCACCGAGCCCGTGGTTAGCGATCCCTTTGCAGCCGAGACTCCCGCTTCAGAGCCCGTGGTACAGGCGCCTGTAAAGGTTTACGAGCCCCTTACCACCTGTGAGCAATACTACTTTAACCTGCTGGTTCGACATGCAGGCCCGGCTGGAGTAATCATGATGAGTACCTTCCAGAGCAGAGTATCCTCCGACTATGCTAACACCAATGCATTTGCCACCAATATGGAGAATTCCATTGTAAACATTGGTATCAAAGAGAGATACTTCCAGAAGGCAGATTACAAGCAGCCCCAAAGACAGCTTCGTTCCAATGCCAAGACCCTATGGATATTTGGTATCCTGTTCCTTACATTGGTAAATATTATCTCCTATCGCACTCGTATGGATTTGGCCTTTGGCGGCTTCTTCATTGTGGGCATTGCCTTTATGATAAGCTCCAAGTACCTGAAAAAACAGTCCTCCAAATATATTCTCCTCACCCAGTATGGTGAAGATGAATACGAGAAGTGGAGAGGCCTGTACAACTTCTTAAACAGCGAAACTTTGATAAAGGAACGTACCTTTATTGAGCTTCCTCTGTGGGAGAAATATCTGGTGTACGCAACAGCCTTTGGCCTGTCTGAGAAGATTATCAAGGCCATCAGCTTGAACTGCCCGGATGCAGCGGAGAGCGTAATCCTGAGCAACAATTACTGTCGTTCCAGACGAATCCATCACTCCGGCCGGTCATTTAGATCCTCTGTACGGTCCGGCTCCTCCTTTGGCGGAGGCGGTGGCGGCTTCGGATACGGTGGCGGCGGCCGAGGCGGCGGAGGTGGCGGTGGCGGCCACTAAGCGCCTAGCTAGCATTTTCGCAAATTAAATTATAAAATGACAAAACCGGAGATGTTCCAGGGTAACCTGGTATCTCCGGTTTTCGCTTACTTAAAGTATTGACATTCACAATATTTACTCACACATAGCCCTATCATTTTCACCTCTGGTATATAGATTCGATTTTGTTCCACATAAGATAGGAGAAATTTTTCCTTCATTAACCATATAAGACAATTTTTGCCTGCCGCTGGGAATAATCCTTTCACGAACCCACATCAGACTGGCCGTATTGGAAATTGTATATATCCCCTGCCTAACCAGACCCTGAAACAACAAAGGCGCCTCCCACTCATCTAAATCCTGACTCAATTCTATTATAAATCCCTTTGACTTTTCATAATAGAAGAAATATCCTATGGCGGTTGCTCTATCCAAATCTTCATCATAAATTGCATGACTTCTCATATTCACACCACCTTAACCAAAGCATATTCCATATCTTTTCTCTATGTTTTTTGGACAATACCGACTCCAAATCCTTAAACAGTACTTCTTTATGTTTTAATTCCAGCCCGTTCTGAAAGACAACTGTTTTATCCTCTATCATGCCCAGATTCTCTAATGTAGAACGACTACCTACAAAATTTTGACAAGGTCTATCCTCCATAATATCAAACCTTTCGATTTCTCCGTCACTATAGCATGAACACATCAACATGTATCAATTTATAATTCTTCTCCCTGGATATTGTAAACTGTGACTTCGAAAAGGTACCGGCAGTACCGCTAGAGCTTCTTACATGAGACCACTTAAGATACGTAAGATCCTGTTTTTCCACTACTACCTTATCACTCATACAGATACCTCTTCATCAATCTATTTGTTCAATTATATCATCTGTTTGACGTGCGTCAAATAAAATTAAACCCAGAGACTTTAGGTTATACTAGCTTCTCCAGGTTTAATTTACAGTTACTTTTTTAGGAATATAAAGTTTTTATGCATATGGTATCATAGACCGTGTCTAAACTTTTCACCGCAGTCCAATCCGGGAAGTTCTTCTTCCCGCTTTGGCAACCCCGTCCGCTCTATCTGGCCGGTACGTTCATTGTACTCATACACCGTGGTATTGCCTGCATTGTCCACACTGTAGGCAGGAAATGCGCCATCTGCCGTGTAAGCCGTCAGGGAAGTCAGCTCCACATTTGCCGTGGAATCCGGGTCATAAGCCCGGGTGCTTGTCTGATTACCATATTTGTCATACTCATAATAAGTATTGGGGCCAATGCTGGCTTCCACCTTCTTTAACTCATTATTGTTCTCGTAAGTATTGATATAATACGCCCCTGCCGCAGTGGTGTGCTTCTTGGTGCGCTTGTAAGTATCATAGGTATAAGAATCGGTCTTTAAAGCGGTATAG
>JAZQFO010000195.1:0-5334 GCA_045539535.1 Acetatifactor sp. | reverse complement strand
TAATAATGTATATGTCACTTCAAGAAAAATGAGACAATCAGAGAGGTCAAATGTTCATTATTTGCAAGGTGACGCAACTGAAGACAATTTTTTCTTCTCTCTTTTGGGAGAAAAAAGGTATGATGCAATTGTTGATTTTATGAGTTATACGACTGATAAATTCAAAAACAGAGTCATGAAAATTTTGGATGCTACCACTCAGTACATATATCTTAGCTCTAGTAGAGTATATGCAGAGTCAAATAGTCCAATAACAGAGGAATCCAATAGATTATTGGATGTTTGTACCGATAAGGATTATCTCGGCACAGATGAATACGCACTGGCAAAAGCTAGACAAGAGAATTTGTTAAAATTTTCGGGGAAGAACAATTGGACCATTATTCGGCCGTATGTTACATATAGTAACATACGGTTGCAATTGGGATTTTTGGAGAAGGAATTGTGGCTTTATCGTGCTCTTCAAGGGCGGACTATTGTTTTCGGTAACGATATAGCGAAGAAAATTACAACGCTAACGCATGGAAGAGATGTTGCAGTTGCGATGGCTGATGTCATAGGAAAGAAGGAGTGCATAGGTCAAACCTATCATATTACTCAGAAACAAACGATGAGTTGGGGTGATGTTCTACAAATCTATTTAGGTGTTATTGAAAGACAAACTGGAGTAAGGCCGAAGGTATTATTAGTAGAAGATTCTTATCAAAGTGGTTGTGTAAGCGGAAGAGGCTATCAGATTAAATACGATCGATTATATAATAGGGAATTCGATAATTCTAAAATTTTAAGTGTTAGCTCTTCTATTAAAAATGCAATGGATATGACTACTGGTTTAAAACAATGCCTGGAAGAATTTCTAGATAATGATAAGGAATTTAGAGTGATGTGCTGGAAGTATGAGGGGTATGCAGACAAATTAGCCCATGAACGCACACCGCTTAAAGAAATACCAGGAATAAAATGTAAAATAAAATATTTATTGGCACGATATACAAATTTTTTTGAAAAATAGGAGTGTTAGTGATAAAATGCCGAATAGCCGGGTAAATGGAGGGGCATGGAGTTGGAGAGATATGATTATTTAGTGGTAGGCACCGGCCTTTACGGTGCAATCTTTGCTCATGAAGCAAAGGCAAAAGGAAAATCTGTCTTAGTTGTGGACAAGCGTCCTAACATTGCAGGAAACATTTATACTGAAAACATAGAAGGTATCAACGTACATGTTTATGGTGCACATATTTTTCATACCAACAACAAGAAGGTATGGAATTATATTACACAGTTTGCGGAGTTCAATCGTTTTACCAATTCGCCTGTAGCGAACTATAAAGGTGAGCTGTACTCTATGCCTTTCAATATGTACACCTTCAATAAGATGTGGGGGGTGGTTACTCCTGAAGAGGCAGAAGCCAAGATTAATGAGCAGCGAGCAGAGATTACAGGAGAACCCAAGAATCTGGAAGAGCAGGCGATTTCTCTGGTTGGACGTGACATCTTTGAGAAGTTGGTTAAGGGCTATACTGAGAAGCAGTGGGGACGTGATTGCAAGGATTTGCCTGCATTTATTATCAAGCGTCTGCCTGTTCGATTGACTTTTGACAACAACTATTTTAATGCGCTCTATCAGGGAATCCCTGTGGGCGGCTATACGAAGATGATTGCGAATCTGTTGGATGGCATTGAGGTGCGTTTGAATACAGATTATCTGGAGAATAAGGCAGAACTGGATGCACTTGCAGACAAAGTTGTGTATACCGGTCCCATTGATGCTTATTTTGATTATAAGCTGGGATATCTGGAGTATCGTTCTGTACGTTTTGAAAACGAGGTGCTGGATAAGCCCAATTTCCAGGGTAATGCAGCAGTAAATTATACAGACCGCGAGACTCCTTGGACTCGTATTATTGAGCATAAGTGGTTTGAGTTTGGCAAGGACGCAGAGGGCAATGATTTACCCAAGACGGTAATCAGCCGTGAGTATAGCTCCGAGTGGAAGCCCGGAGACGAGCCCTATTATCCGGTGAATGATGAGAAGAATAGCAAGCTTTATGCAGAATATAAGAAACTGGCTGAGGCGGAGGATAAGGTGATTTTTGGTGGCCGTCTGGGTGAGTATAAGTATTATGACATGGATCAGGTAATTGATGCTGTGCTTAATATGTGCGAGAAGGAATTGTAGGAGCGTTTTAATATGAAATGCATTATTTTAGCTGCGGGCTATGCAACCCGCTTATATCCTTTAACTGAAAACTTTCCAAAGCCCCTGCTTGACGTAAAGGGCAAGGCCATCATTGACTGGCTCATAGAGGACTTGGATGGGCTGGGAGAGATTTCGGAGTTTATTATTGTTTCCAATCATAAGTTCATGGAGCATTTTACGAAGTGGCAGGAGAAGTGTCATTATCGTGCCCGCGTTACTGTGATTGATGATGGGACGACTGACAATGCTAACCGTCTGGGAGCGGTAAGGGATATTGTATTTGCCATTGAGTCCTGCGATGTGAAGGACGATATTGTGGTGTTGGCCGGGGATAATCTTACAGACTTTTCCCTGAAGGGATTTGTAGAATATTTTAAGGACAAGCAATCTACTTGTATCATGCGTCATTTTGAGCCGGATGTGGAAAAGCTTCGCAGAACCGGTGTGATTAAGATTGATGCAAGCGAGAAGGTTTTGGCTATGCAGGAGAAGCCGGCTGAGCCTATGAGTAATTGGGCAGTGCCTCCGTTCTATATCTATGGAGCGGGGGATTTGGACAAGATTCGTAAGGCTGTGGATACGGGAGTGTGCAATGTGGATGCACCGGGAGATTTCATCGCTTGGATGTGTACCCAGAGTGATGTGTATGCCTACGAGATGCCCGGTAGCCGCTATGATATCGGCAATTTAGAGAGCTACCGCAGGATACAGGAGATGTACGAAGGGATAGTAAAGTAGTGAAGAAATTGATTTACTGGTTGCCTACATTTTTCGTTCTGCTGGTGATTCTGGCTCTGACCCTTCAGGACGCCGAGGGTACCATGCAGATGACGGAATCCGTGCAGTCTATGGTGGTGCCGTCGGCAGTTGCCACAGACCATGCGGATTGGGATATTACCAAGCTTCTTCGCAAGCTGGCTCACACCGTGGAATATTTCTTCCTAGGTCTGACTGCCATGTTTGCCTTTTATCATACAAGCCCCCGAAGCTGTGGGTTGAAGGCCTTTGGGTTCTGCGCAGTGGTTTCTTTCCTGGACCAGTGCCTGAAGGGGTGCCTGCCTACCAGAGAGTTTGACGCCACGGATTTTCCCTTTGATATCGTAGGATATGTGCTGGGCGTGTGGGTGATGGCGGTTGTGATGGTAATGTGGAGCCGGAGGAAGGCGAAACGGCGTGGAAGCGCCTGATAGACCGGAGTGGCCGGAATAGGATAGTGGAATAGGAAGCGAAATGAGAATCGCACTTGTTGTATTGGTTGAAGGATAGACTGAATTTAGAAGGTGCAAATTAGATATAAGATAAATAGAAGAATTTGACGAATGTCCGTACCAATGGTATAACACATTTTAGGAATCCTATAAAGACTATTTAGTCTGGGAATTGGCGCAAGTATACATTTTATCACATGTTCTCAAACCATCAATATGTTCGAATAAGTCAGGTTTAATAGGGGCTCCCAGTGGGTCAAGAATAAAATCAACGCCTTCGCGGCGAGCAAGTTTGGCAGCTGACACGAAGTCACTGTCCCCGGAGATTAGAATAATTTGGTCTACTTGATGTTTATAGGCCATCGACGCAATATCTAAACCGATTTTCATATCAACGCCTTTCTGATCAATTTGTATGCAAAAATCAGATTCGGATAAATCAGAGAGTGCAAGCTTGCCGGTGCATAGTTTTTTGACAATTGCAGGACGTATTGTGTAGTGAGCTTGTTCATCTGCTAATTTACCTAAACGAATTGCAAATTTACGTTTTCGTTTTAATTCTTCAAGAAATTCGTGCATCCAGATATACAAGTCCGACTTGGATAGATCAATCTGTTTTTGTAAAAGTGGATGAAATATGCGTTTGGTGGAAGGTGGGCAGTCATAGTAGAAAATGCGATAAAGATGATTGTGTTCGCCATGAGAATTAATGTGACGTTTACAATAATTTTCTAATTCTTTGGCTCGTTCTTGAGCGCTAATGTCTCCAAACACTATTTGAGCACGTCTGCGATAAAATCCACCGTCTATAAGAATAGCTGTTTTCATATGTACCTCCTTAAAAATAAAAAAGCTCTAGGGTTCGGTCATTCTCATATGCTGAGAGACGTACAACCTAGAGCATTATTAACACTCGATATCTATTACAATTTTATGGTATACTCCAAATGGTTGGTTGTCAATTCTTTTTTTGAAATTTGGAAGCATTGGTATTGATTAAGATATAAGATGAAAAGAATTGGACGAATGTCCGTACCAATGGTATAACACATTTTAGGAATCCTGTAAAGAGTAAATTATATTATTTGTATTTTACTGGGTGCTATTGTATTTTTTTTCTGCGCAGTGGTTTCTTTCCTGGACCAGTGCCTGAAGGGGTGTCTGCCTACCAGAGAGTTTGACGCCACGGATTTTCCCTTTGATATCGTAGGGTATGTGCTGGGCGTGTGGGTGATGGCGGTTGTGATGGTAATGTGGAGCCGGAGGAAGGCGAAGCGGGTAGGGAGTGTATAATTGAATTGTGAGAGTAAGAGAAACGCACCTGCCGGGGGCAAACTCCGGGGGTGCGTGTTTTGTGGTTATTTTAGAAAGTCTAAATTGCTTGTTGCATTTGGGGGGATGCTTGTGTTATGCTTTAATCAAGCAAGATTTTATTCTAATTTTCTGATTTCTAGGTTTCTAAACCATTCTAGATTTTTCGAATCCTTGCTTAGTTACCCAAGACGAGCAGGGAGATCCTGACTTCCTGCATTACAATTTTATAACGAAAGAGAGGAAGATTATGGGTCAGAAAGATTTGACGGAGAAGAGTCTGGAGTGTTATCCGGATGTTTTTGCAGACGTGGTGAATGGATTGTTGTACCGTGGTCGGCAGGTGCTTGCACCGGAGTGTTTGAACCCGGCGCCCACGGAGACATTATATCCCGGGAGAGAGGGACAGCTTCACAATCAGTTTCATGATGTGAGTAAGTATGAGATGCAGGGCGACTGTATCCGGGCGCAGTATACGCTGGAGAATGAGACGAAGATGAACCGGAAGTTGGTGCTTCGTAAGGCCGGGTATGAGGGCGCGGTGTACCGTGGGCAGTACGACGGTGATGCGGTGTATCCCTTCGTGAGTCTGGTACTTTATTGGGGCAGGCGGAA
>JAZQFO010000194.1:0-5022 GCA_045539535.1 Acetatifactor sp. | reverse complement strand
CGCTCCCAAGGAAATTCATCGTCCGAACAACCACAGGGAAATCCATTATATCCCATGGACAGAATCTTATTGTCCTGGCTTACAATGCAAGCTCCCACCTGAGTGTTGGGATCCTTAGAGCGCATGCCGGACAAATGAGCCACCCCCATAAAATATTCATCCCAGCTGATGTAATCTGTTCTTTTCCCTGTTACGGGACGCATCTTTGCGTTGTTATCTCCACTGCTCATCTTTTGCCCTCTTTGGACGATTGTCCCGTGAATCTGTTTTACGCTTCGTTATTTATGCTTCTTCAATCAGTGCAATTCTCTTGCTGTGTCTCTCCTCACCGGAAAAATCAGTTCCCAGGAAGGTGTCCACAATCTCCATAGCAAGATTCTCGCCTACGATACCTGCGCCCATGGCCAGCATGTTGGCATCATTGTGCAGACGGGTCATCTTGGCAGAAAAGGTATCGCCGCAAAGTGCGCAGCGAACGCCTTTTATTTTATTGGCAGTAATGCTGATACCGATACCGGTAGTACAGATTACAATACCTTTCTCACATTCTCCGGATGCCACTGCCTGTGCAGCCGCGCGTCCGTATACAGGATAGTCACAGCTGGACTTATCCGCACATCCAAAATCCTTGTACTCCAGCCCCTTTTCCTCAAGATGGCGGATTACCTTCATCTTCAAATCATATCCGCCGTGGTCACTACCGATTGCTATCATTTCTCCATCCTCCGTTATCTTTCATTAATATGGTTCAAATCAACTACATGGTGGCCTGCCGCCTTGAGCAGACGGTTCATAATGGCCTGGCCAAAGCCTTCTGTAGAAAACCCTTCAGAATAAATCCGGGTTACCTTCTCATCATCAAATTCTCTCAATATGGCGTACAGATTATGCGCTATGGCTTCCTCATCAGACCTGCTACCCACGCTTTTAACCACATCCGCCTTATAACAGTCCAAATTCTCCCGGGTACCAATGATACCCACCTTCTTGCCGGCTGCCATATCCTCTGCCGCCCGGGCGTTGATGTATTCTGTCACCTGCCCGGCTTCTCCCTGTATAATGGTCAACTCGCCTGCCGGTGCATAGTGTCTGTATTTCATGCCGGGTGCCTTGGGAGCCTGCCCACACTCCTCACCGGAGCGAAGCACTGTGGCATCCACTGCCACCTCACCCAACACCTTTTCCAGCATCTTATCTGTCACATAACCGGGCCGTAAAATCTGAGGCGGTTCCACTGTCAAATCCACAATAGTGGACTCTATACCAATCCCTACCTGACCTCCGTCCAAAATCATCTCAATACGACCATCCATATCCTCCGCCACATAGGAAGCCAGCGTGGGACTGGGTTTACCCGATATATTGGCACTGGGTGCCGCCACATAGCCGCCGCTCTCCCTGATAAAGGAAAGCGCCACCGGATGGGAAGGCATACGCACCGCCACCGTCTCAAGACCACCGGTGGTGGCATAAGGAACCTCCTGACCCTTAGGCAAAATCATGGTCAACGGTCCGGGCCAGAAATGCTCTGCCAGCACCTTGGCCGCCTCGGGAATCTCCGACACAATCCTGGGCAAGGCATCCATATCTGCAATGTGAATGATCAACGGATTGTCCGAAGGGCGTCCCTTTGCCGCATATATTTTGCGGGAAGAATCCGGATTTAAGGCATCCCCGCCAAGACCATACACAGTCTCCGTGGGAAAGGCCACCAGCCCCCCCTGGCGGATAATCTGTCCGGCTCTTCTAATGGCCTGACAAGACTGTCCATCAAGGGCACCATCTACAGCAGTCACCTGTAAAAGTTCAGTTTTTAATTGTATATTGGTGTCCGTAGATTTCATCCTCTTTCGTCCCTACTTTTGCACATATATTGTAGATTATACCACATCTTTTCCAAAAGGAAAAGAGCCTATTCTTCACTGTTTAGATACTGCAAAATCCCCAGATGCACGGCCCACGCCACCTTTTCCTGATAGGCCTCTTCGCAGAGCAATGCAGCTTCTTCGCTGTTAGACAAAAAGCCGCACTCCACAATCACAATCGGCGTGGAGGTCTTTTTTAACAAATAATAACTGTCATTGGCCTTAACCTGGCGGTGATTGTCAGGGTCCAAGCGCTTTACCAGACTTTTCTGTAAAAGCGTTGCCAGCTTCTGTCCCTCCGTACTGCCGGTATAATAAAACACCTGCGCTCCCTTCACATACTCCTCCGGATAGCTGTTTTGATGAATGCTCACCGTCACGTCCGGAGCCGTTTGCTCAATGATTTGGATTCTCCGCTTCATATCCTGTACCTTCTTATTGGAAGCATTCGCATCATACAAGCCCTCTTGTGTCTCCCGCGTCAATACCACCTGTACATCCTGGGCCTCCAAGTATTCCTTTACAAGCAATGTGATTTCCAGATTGATGTCCTTTTCCAGCGCATTGTTAATACCGATTTTGCCGGGATCGTCTCCCCCATGCCCTGCATCCAACACCACACATTTTCCCTGATACTCTGCAACACCGCCTCCCGTGGCAGGTATATAATCCTCCCGGTGCAGGAAAATCCACATTCCCAGCACCATAGCAATTACCAAAATAGCAAAATACCGTTCATTTTTCATACAAATTGTCCTTAAAATTTAGCTGTCACACTATAATATTCCTGACAAATTATTTCTAAAACTATTGCAATCCACCTTTTATCTGACGTATAATAAGAGAATGAATAGCCTAAAATCAAAAATAGCAGTTGTACTGGGGATTATAGGTGTAATTTGTCTGATTACAGGCATTATTCGGATAACGGCGCAACGCCTGGCTGAACAGGAATCCCAGGCCATGCTTGAAAGCATGCAGGAACAAGCGGCCAGCCGCGAACAGGAAAATGTGCAAACCACCTCCGAAGGAGATGTATCTGCCGGTGATGATGTTACCGAAGAAACCAAGGATACTACCATCTCTTCCGGGGATATTTCCTCCGGTGATGCGGTTGTAGAAGAAAAGGTTCTTGTAACCAATCCTTATACGGACAGCTTTCTGGCCAATGAGGATATGGCAGCATGGCTTAAGGTGGAAGGTACCATGATTGATTACCCCGTCATGTGGACTCCTGAAAATGAGACCTACTACCTGTACAAGAATTTCGAAGGCAAGGAGGACCAAAACGGTAGCCTTCTTCTTGACACGGACAGCTCTCTTAATCCGCTGACCACCAACCTGATTATCCATGGACACAACATGCGCTCCGGCGCCATGTTCGGTACTCTGACGGATTACGAAGACCCTGACTACTGCAAAGAACACAATATCATTACACTACATACCGAAGAATGTGAGCGTCGCTACGAAGTGGTAGCTGTTTTCCGCTCTCAGGTATACCGTAAAACCGATAAGGTATTTAAGTTCTACAAATTCTTCCAGGCTGACACCGAAGAAGAATTTCAGGACTTTTATCAAAATATCAAAAAACTATCCTTGTACGATACGGGTGTAAATGCGCAGTTCGGCGACAACTTCATCACTCTTTCCACTTGTGTCTATCATGTGGAACAGGGACGATTCGTTGTCGTTGCCAAAGAAATCGAATCCGGCGCAAGCTACGCTCCGTTAGACAACGGAAGCAATTAACCATAGGAGGTTTATTTATGAAAAAATTCAAGAAATTTGTATCCCTGCTGGCTGCAGCTGCAATTCTGGCAGTGGCTCCCGGCGCAACCGCACTGAAGGCTGAGGCCGCTACCCCCACCACCTTCTACATCGGCTTTGTAGAAGAGGAGAATTCCTGGCGTGTACAGATCAATGAGTGGGATGAAGACTCTAACGGCCGTGAGCTCTATTACCTGAATAACGGTGATGAGAGAATTAAAGATGGCGACGTTGTAGTGGTTATGGAAAATGATCCCGAGAAAACCGATTACGATCCCATCGATGTTGATGCATATCTGAGTAACCTGACCATTAGCCATGCCAATGTTGCAATTACCACCAAGGGTATTGACACTTGTGCAGTTCTGGAAAGAAGTAACGCAGCAGTTACCGGTAACATTCAGAATGCACATGTATATGATGGCGGAAATGCCAGCTTCCACAGCAATGTAACCAACCTCTACATGATGTCTACCATGGAATATACCATTACCAGTGACATCACTGTTGGCGGAACCGTTGCATACGCATGTGAAGATGGTGCAGTTACCTACTTCAGACAGTATTACAACTTTGCAAAGGGTACCTTCCACTTCAGTAGCGAACGCGGACTGGTAACCGATCCTTCCAACTACAGCACTGACGGCAACGGACCTGCAGCATCCGCTCCCACTCCCGCTCCTTCCACCGGTTCTCAGGGAAGCACTTCTTCCTCCGGCGCATATGACGATGTGCCTAAGACCGGCGAGAGCAACATGGCCGTTTGGTTGTTTGCAATCTCCGCAGCATGCTTCGCAGGATGTGCAGTATTGAGAAAGAGCGAACAGAGATAAGTTTTTAACATTTGGAATATAGACACAAATTTGAAAGAGTCATGTGTAATGCATGACTCTTTTTTGATTTATATGATTCTACAGTGGGTTCTACGATCTCGCATTGGCTTATTAATAATTCTGCATTTGCTTAAGAAATTTTGGCGAATTGGGTGTAGCAGTAGTTTCTAGTGCTTTTACGCCCAATTTTAGCACATCTCCACCACCGCACCATGCTCATATGGGCGCAAACCTATCTCCTTCGGAGGTTTACACCCATTCCATCTGCAATACACTGGGCGTAACATACCATTCAGCATACATTTACACCCATTCGCACCTGCAAGTTCTCCGAATATAACACCTGAATGGGCGTAGAGGTTGCAATTCTATGATTTACACCCAAAATCATTTTACTGCAACAATCAACCCTCTCACACAAGAATACGCCGGCAAATTACTAAAAAGGCATTGACTAGCAAGTGAATTATTCCTACCAGTCAATGCCCTTTATTTTCCGCCAAATCTATTATACTTTCTTTACCAGCGATCTACGACATACAAGTCGGATCGTA
>JAZQFO010000193.1:0-15354 GCA_045539535.1 Acetatifactor sp. | reverse complement strand
ATTGGTATTATTGTACTGACTTTTGTAGTTGGTGTAAAAAATCCGGATTCCAATCCCGGACAGGTAGTGATTTCTACCCTTTTATTCTTTGCACTGGCTTTGATTGTGGGATACCTATTGTTTAAGCTGTTTAAGTTTTTTGATGAAAGATACCCTCACACCCGCAGAATCCCTATTTTGGGTCTGGCACTGTGCTTTTTCCTCTCCTATGAAGCAGAGCATTTATTTGGAATTGCTGATATTACCGGTGCATATGTGGCAGGTATAATTCTCTGCTCTTTGAGGGATTCAGAATATATTGCCCATGAAGTGGATGAAAGTTCATACCTTTTGTTTGGTCCGGTTTTTTTTGCAAGTATCGGTCTGAAGACCAGCATTGACAATATTGACGGAAGCATTTTACTGTTCTCACTTGGATTTGTACTTGTGGCTCTGGTTACCAAGATTATTGGTTGCGGACTGATAGCTAAGATATGCAGATTTAATTTTGCAGATTCTTTGAAAATTGGCGTGGGTATGATGACTCGAGGTGAAGTGGCTTTGATTGTGGCCCAGAAAGGATTGTCGGTAGGTTTGTTGAATCCTGTGTACTTTACTTCTGTTATTTTACTGATTATTGCATCCAGTATTTCAACACCTATTCTCTTGAAGCTTATGTATGCAAGAGACAAAAGAATGGGAATAGATTCTTAAAAATAAAAGCACTATCGGTTAAACGCAATGAATAACCGATGGTGCTTTTTCAGATTTAAAACCAAATATATTTCTTTTCATCCTTTTTGTCAGCAATGGAAAATTCTGTAATGACCCAATCATAAGCTTCGTAATCCATTTTATTGCCGCAGTATCTACATTCACCGCCTTCTACCAATGAAATGGAAGCGCCACATTGCTTACAAACATAAAGGGTAAAATCATTTTTAAGCTTACAATCTTTCTTTTTAGCAAGCTTCATTTTCAGTACACCCTTGCCTTCCAAAAGGTGATCACCCATATCCTTTAAAACACGGACACTACGCATCAGGTTTATGTATTGATGGGTTTCGTCTTCACTATGAGCGGTTACCTTGTATTTACCCATTTCACAGCTGATAACGTCCTGATAATCCCGCAAATAGGGTGTGATATCACATTTTACAAAACAATCCACGTCCTCCTGACTTTCTGCAAAATGTATGGATTTGATTTTACTGTCCAGAGAAGCGATAAATTCCTCAAAGGAGCTGTCAGGATTCTTTTCTTTAAAAAGGTTGTTTAAATTAATTTCTCTTTTTAACTTAAACATATATATATAAATTCCTACCAGTGGAATGAGGATAGGCAGGCAGGTGCAGGCAGACAATAATATACCTAACATCAGTACAATAAGCAAAATAATGTATTCATACATATTGCTTCTTGCGTCCCCAAGCTTGTAAATTCTGTTGAGGGAAGCAACTTTATCATTATAGGCAGAGATATCAAATTTGGTATTACAGTAGTCACAGCCGTCCAACAGATTTTGTAGAGGATGCTCCATGCCACAATTGGGACAGATGTAAAGACCGTTCTTTTTTTGGGCACGCAGTACGTAGTAGTCAATGTTGCATTTTCTGATCAGCTGGCCGATTAACTTGTCATCTCTGGTATATTTGATGTCATATGCTGTGTACTGTCTAAGCATATTTACCCGATATTTGCCGTCATGGTACTCGGAAACAAAATTACTTTTGTGGCCGTTGCTGGGTATATGTTGAAAGGCATGATGATGCATGCGGATACCTTTCTTTTCCAGACGCTTTTTTTCCAGATACATGCTGTACCAGTGCTCCTGGGTGACACAAGACAAGGGATTATCCTTATCGAGATGTTCTGTGTCAAACCAGTTAATCATTTCTTTTTTGTAATTTTCTACAGTGTCATACAAATCCAACCAGTCATCGGAATATTGGTCTGTCTGGCTATTACATGTAAAAACAGTATCCCGGCCGTATTTTGCATAAAATTCATTTAAATTCATATTGCTTCCTCTTGTGTGCAAACCATAAGTTGTATACGAATCAGTTAAAGCTCATTTACCTTGTACAAATAGGCATTTCCCTTTTTTCCTGTACGCTCTATGGTACCTATATGATGCAGAATATTGATTACCATACCGGCCAGTTTCGCAGGGATATGAGCGGCTTTGCCAAATTCCTTTACTGTAAACTCCCCTTCCAATTCATAGGGAACAAATTGCATATAGTCTTTCGTACAAAGAATGTCAATTTCTTCCACCAAATCCGTGGGAATCCGGTCATAGCGGCTGGAACCCTTCTTCTTATCCTTGCTCCAACCGTTTAAAAGCTTATATTCCTCCATATCCATAAGAATCAGTTTTAAACGGATATTGGGGTCCTTCAAAAACATCTTGATCTTATACAGCTCCGGAAAAACCGTGTACATTGTCCCTTTCAGGGGAGATTTGCGGGGAGCGCTTAACTCACCACTTTCTTCATCTATCCAGATTAACTTCTTTTCCCTGGGGATAGGGTAGACAATGGTCACCGGATAAAGAGGCAGGAAAGCCTGCAATTTACTGCGCATTTTGTCAAAACTCCGAGTCTGAATCTCAATAATTTCCCCGTCATTATAAATATCTGCCACGTAGTTTTCAATGGGGATTTCCTGATGATCTTCGTCAGGCTGCAGATAGTTTTTCAAAATGGCATGGACAGTTTTTTCGGAAAGCGTACCTATCCCCAGACGCTGTCTGTCAATTCCTATGATTTTGTCTTTGGCAGCTTGAAAAGCATCCGGGTTAGGCATGTTTATAAATCCTCGTTTTAAAATTATTCTGCTTTGACTACGATAGATACTGCAGTAAGAACTGCATCCTTTTCAATGGACTCCTCAAATCCCAGAGAAACAACTTTTCCTTCCTCTGCTACTTCCAAAAGACCGCCAAAAACTTCGATACGGTTGATGGTTACAGGAATCTCTGTACCGTCCTCCAGGATGATTACTGCGCTATCGCCCAATTTGATGGTTCCCTGCTCCACTTTACCGGTAATAACAGTTCCGGTACCGGTGATATTGAAAACTTTATCTACGGTAAATGTGCCACCGGTGGTTTCAGAAGCAGAAGAATCCGCAGATTCTGAGCTTTCAGTGGTTTCAGCAGAGGTAGAAGCTTCGGTTTCTTCAGTGGCTTCCGAAGATGCATTCTGCGCATTTCCTTCCAAAATAGTAATGGTAGCACCACATTCTTCAAAGGATGTCTTGTAAATTTCTGCTTCTTCCAGACTTGTGTTTTCAAAAAGGATGCAAGGTGCAGTATCAACAATATCTTTTGCTTCCTTTAAGCCCAAACCGGTCAGATTGCGATAGGTTTGAATAACAGCAACCTTATCATCGCCGATAGCAGTTAATTCTACAGAATAAAGCACCTCTTCTGCAGTGCTTTCCGTAGCAGTCTCTGTGGCAATTTCACTGCTTTCTACGCTTTCAACAACCTCACTGCTTGCCTGACTTTCACTGCTCGTTTCAGCCATGTCGGATGAAGCCGTTACCTGGCTGGGTTCCTGAGATACTTCATTGTTGGCCGGCTCCTTGCCACATGCAGCAAAATTGCTCACAATCAATGCACAACATAAAATGCTTACTAATTTTCTTTTCATATTTTTCTCCTCACATATAGCTTCTATCATAAAGATAAATTCTTTACGATTTCCTATTATACATGAGGGATATTTGATTTACAATGATAAAAATAGAACTATATGTGTTTCAAGAAGATATATCTATGCACGATAAAAAGACTAGGGCTTAACCTAGGGGATAATATAGCGAAATTTCATAATATTTTCTTCCGGTACACCCATCTCTGCCAATATTCTCACTGACTCTTCTACTGCTGCTTCATCAGAATAACCGGGTATCTGCGGTACCTTTATCACATATTGATCGGTGGAAAGGTACTTACACAGCTTGCTTAAATTATCCAGTACCCGGTCATTATCCAAGCCGGTATAGCTCTTATAAATATCCGGCTGCATGGCTTTGATATCTATGATAAAGGAAAATCTGCCGTTAAGCAGGGGCTCCAGCTTGGAAAAAGGCACATTCAGAGAGGTTTCCAGATTTATGGACCACTCCGGTGGACAGATTTGGGCAAATTCCATGAGCGTATCTGCCTGCAAAAGAGGTTCACCGCCGCCAAAGGTCACGCCGCCACCGGTATAGAGAAAATAGCAATGGTCAATGGAAAGCTCCTCTATCAATTTTTCACAGGAGATGGTTTTCAGCTGCTTGGCATCTTTGAGCAGCTCCTGATTGATACAGTAAGGGCAAGACAAAGGACATCCTGCCAGGGCTACAAGGGAAGTGATGCCTCGTCCGTCTGTTTTTATGCGGTGCCTGCTGATGGTTAGCATGGAGAAATCCTTACTCATTTATACTTTCTCCTATATTTTCTTCTGTGGTCTCGTCGATAATTGCAATATCTCCTGCAAGCTCCCACTCAGAGGAAGTCTCGGGCTCCACCAGCTTGCCCTCTACTTCAGGCACAGGACATTCTTCAGAACTTTCTGTGGATTCTTCTATGGTCTCCAGACCGCCATCAATTTCTTCAGATTGCCATGTTGCAGGATCCGGAAGACCTTCTGTTACTTCCATTGTCTCCACAGGCATCACGTCTCCCATTATAACATGCTCCGTAGTATTACAGCCGCTCAGGCTTAACGCTGCTGCCGTGGTAAGACCGGCTGCAGCTACCTTACGCTTCATGTCACCGGATTCTAACTGCCATTTCATAATGGCCAGATTCAGCTTCATCTCCTCGCTTTTACACTTGGGACAAGTGCCGCTGCAATACCCTTCGTATGTACACTCGGATTGCTTTAAATCAATACCCAAATCTGCTGCAATCTGAGCACGGACTTTCTTCAGCTCCTTACACTTCTCCTTGTGTATTCTTCCCAGTTCTTCTCTAGATTTTCTCATAAAATACCTCCCTCAGTGGTGTCTTTCTTATATAGACGATTCTTAGTCACAAGGGTTTCAGATTTTTATTTGGTAAGCCCCAATTCATTATTGGTGTTTGGGTATATGGTTAATTGCTTAGGTATATTATGTCCTACCACAGGATCTTGGAAAACGCCGGTGCTTGGCGAGGTCAAACGAGATTGCGTAGCAATATCGTTCGAGCCTAGCATCCGCTGCGCTTTTCCACGGAGCGAGAGCGTTCCGTGGGGGGATATAATATACCTCAAGCAATATTAGTCAAATACTTGAACACCAATAATGAATTGGGCAATTTGCAAAGAGGACCAGGGTTCGCCCTAGTCCTCATCATCTTCGATATCTGCCGTCTGCAGAGAGAAAATAAACTCCGTTCCCTCTCCTTGTGTGCTGATTACATTGATATTTTCACCGTGGGCGTTGATAATTTCTTTTACAATGCAAAGTCCTAAGCCCGTGCCTTTTTTGTCTTTGCCACGGGACAGGTCAGATTTGTAGAAGCGGTCCCAGATGTATTTTAAATCCTCTTTGGGGATACCGATACCATTATCCTTGATAGAGACAAACAGCTTGTTTTTCTTTTCGGAGGTCTCGATTTTGATAATTGAATTCTGATGGCTGAATTTCACTGCATTATCCATCAGATTGTAGATAATGCGCTGTATTTTCTCCATATCTGCCCGTACATATAAGGTTTCTCCTGTCAGCACCAGCTCCAGGGAGATATTTTTCTGTCGGCACAGGCCTTCAAAGGTGGCAGCTGTATTGCGGATTACCTGATTGATGTCAAAGGTAGTCTTCTCCAAAAGCATGCCCTTGGTGTTTAGGTTATTCAGTGTCAAGAGACCATTGGTCAGCTTGGTCAGACGATCTGTTTCGTTTATAACAACTTTCAGATATTTTTCGTGCATTTCCGGCGGAATGGTACCGTCCAGCATAGCCTCCAGATATCCGTGAATAGAAGTAAGAGGCGATCGAAAATCATGGGAAATATTGGCTACGAAGCGTTTCTGGTCATCCTCTGCTCTGGCAATTTCACTGGCCATATAATTCAGACAGGCCGCCAGATAACCGATTTCATCTTCACTATCCACTTGAAACTCATAATGCATATTACCGGCGGCATACTGCTCTGCTGCATAAGTAATTTTATTCAAAGGCTGGTAAACCATTTCCGTAAAGAAAATCAGAATGATGGCAGAAAGCAGGAAAATGATAGCCATGGTAATGTAGGATATATTCATCAGATTATCACAGGAGTTCTGAATGGATCCCATGTGACAGTTGATTACCACGTAGCCTTTTACTTTAAAATCTGAGGTAATAGGGGCAAATACACTCAGTACATTGGAGGAATAGGTCCCAAAAAAGTCATCCACGATGTAGTAGGAGCCTTTGGTAATCGTGGGATCAAAAGTATCAATTACAACAGGTTCATCTACATTTAATTCCGTGCTGGTATCCAAAACCAGTCGTCCGGAAGGATTGATGATGCGAATGGTACAGTCCAGGTAGACTGCCAGGGCATCCAACTGATATTTTACAGCATCCAGACTGGTTTCACTGGTGTAAAGACCGGTTGCATACTGCTCGGAAATCAACAAGGCTTCTGCGTAAAGATGCTCTGCTTTTTCCCTGGTCAGCTGTTTTTTGGTCATTCCGGGCACAAAGGTAGCCACGGCAATAAACGCAAAGACACCAAATATGAAATATGCCAATACAAATTTCAAATAAAGGGTTTTTTTCATTAGTTTCGAACCTCAAATTTGTAGCCAATGCCCCAGATGGTGGCAATTTTCCAATTAGCATGATCCTTGATTTTCTCACGGAGACGCTTAATATGTACGTCAACTGTACGGGTGTCTCCAATATACTCATAACCCCAAAGCTGGTCTAAGAGCTGCTCTCTGGTGAAAACATGGTTGGGAGAGGCAGCCAGGAAATACAAAAGCTCCAGCTCCTTGGGAGGCATTTCTACCACTTCTCCCATATAAATTACGGAATAGTTGGTAAGATTGATGGTCAGATCCTGATACTCCACGCACTTGTCATTACTTTTTTCCACTGCGGGAGCAGCGGGTTTGTAGCGGCGAAGTACAGCTTTTACACGGGCTACCAGCTCCTTGGAGTCGAAGGGCTTTTCGATGTAATCATCGGCACCCAGCTCCAGGCCCAGTACCTTGTCAAATACCTCACCCTTTGCGGAAAGCATGATGATAGGGACACTGTATTTAGCGCGGATTTCTCTGCAAACCTGATAACCGTCAATACCCGGGAGCATCAGATCCAGCAAAATCAAATTGGGGGAAAAGCTCTCATAGGCAGGAAGCGCGGACTCTCCGTCATTGACAATCATGGTCTCATAGCATTCCTTGGTCATGTAGAGGGAAATCAGTTCTGCAATATTGTTGTCGTCGTCCACAATAAGGATTTTTTGTTTGCCAGCCATATAGCACCTCTCTAAATTTATTTGAAAGTAACGATGGTAACACCTGCATCGCCCTCGCCGTATTCGCCCAGACGATACTCTTTTACATATTTTAAGCGTTTTAAGTGATTGTGAACGGCACTTCTAAGAGCACCGGTTCCCTTGCCGTGTACCACACGTACACTGGGCAGATGCGCCAGATAAGCGTCATCCAGATATTTATCCAGTTCCGCCAAAGCTTCGTCCACGGTGCGTCCTAAGAGATTAATCTCTGTGGAAACAGACAGGGATTTGGACATTTTGATGCCGGAGGTACTGCTCTTTTTCGGTGTATATCCGGGAGCGGTAATGCCGTCCTCCTGAATCAAAGCCAGATCATTTACATTGGTCTGGGTACGCATGATACCGCACTGTACAAATAGGTTGCCCTTGGCGTCAGGCAGCGTGTTTACGATACCTTTTAGGCCCATGGAGATAATCTTAACACTATCACCCTTTTTCAGTTTCTTGGGATCTAAGCCCTTGGACTGATTATTCTTAGCCTTTTCAGCGTCCTTTTTGCTCAGGCGTTCGTTTTTCTGATTAATCTGGTCACGTACCTTCTGACGCTTGCGCTCCAGATCCTTGATGTCCATGCCCATAGCACTGGCTTTGTTAAAGTCACGAATGGTTTCGTCTGCCACATCCTTGGCCTGCTGCAAAATGGCCCGGGCTTCCTCGTTGGCTTCTCTGATAATCCGGTCACGAGACTGGTCAATCTTCTCGTTTTTCCTACGCAGCTGGTCCTCTAAGGTACGGATGCGCTCCTTATATTCTGAAATTTCCTTCCGCTCATTCTCGATGGTGACGCGGCTCTGCTCCAAATCTGCAATCACGTCCTCAAAGCTTTCGTCCTCCTTGCTGATCTGCTCCTTGGCAGCAGCAATAATCTCATCGGACAGACCCAGCTTGGAGGAAATGGCAAAGGCATTACTCTTGCCGGGGATACCGATTAGCAACCGATAGGTAGGACGCAAGGTTTCCACACTGAATTCACAGCAGGCATTCTGCACATTGTCCGTGGAAAGGGCGTAAATCTTCAATTCACTGTAATGAGTGGTAGCCATGGTACGGATGCCACGCATATGCAGATGATTCAAAATAGCAATGGCCAGCGCCGCACCCTCGGTAGGGTCAGTTCCTGCGCCCAGCTCGTCAAATAAACACAATGAATTCTCATCTGCATGCTCTAAAATGTGGACAATACTGGTCATATGGGATGAAAAAGTGGATAAGCTCTGTTCAATGCTCTGCTCATCACCGATATCTGCAAATACCTCCGTGAAAACACAAAGCTCTGACCGGTCCAGCGCCGGAATATGCAGGCCTGACTGACCCATCAGGGTAAAAAGACCTACCGTTTTTAAGGATACAGTTTTACCACCGGTGTTGGGACCTGTAATAATCAAAAGGTCAAAATCCCTGCCCAGATGAATGTCGATGGGCACCACTTTTTTCTTATCCAAAAGGGGATGTCTGCCCTTTCGGATATTGATATATCTTTTGCGGTTAAACAAAGGCTCCGTAGCATTTTGCTCCATGGCAAGCTTGGCCTTGGCAAAAACAAAATCCAGACGGGTCATAATCTTCTGATTGGCAGCCAGTTCTTCGGTATGCTCACCTGCCTGGGCACTTAAGGTGGACAGGATTACTTCAATCTCCTCTTCCTCTTGTAAATCCAGCTCCTTTAATTGGTTGTTCAGACTTACCACGGCAGCAGGCTCAATGAAAAAGGTAGAACCGGTGGAGGACTGATCATGCACCATACCGTTGACCTGGCTCTTGTACTCTGCTTTTACCGGGATACAATACCGATTATTACGCATGGTAATCACGGCGTCCTGCAGATAAGTGCGGTAGGCGCCGTTTAACATAGAATTGAGCTGTGAATGAATCTTGTCATTGGTATTGATTTTGGCTCTGCGGATGCTCTTTAACTTGGGGCTGGCGTCATCTGCAATCTCCTCTTCGGAAAGGATGCAGCGGTTGATTTCGTTGGCCAGCTGTGTTAAGGGAGTCAGTTGCTCAAAATAGGCATCCAGGCTATCCTCGGGAGCATCGTCTCTGTCTTTTTTACCATAGGTTTTGATGCGGCCCACATTATCAAGCATGGCTGCCAGCTTCAAAAGCTCGGAAACGGACAAGGTGCTGCCCACCTCCAAGGAACGAATTGAAAAGCTTAAGTCTCTGTTACTGCCAAAGGAGGTACTGCCCTTTTTAAACAGTCTTTGCAGGGCGTCTGCGGTTTCCTTTTGATCCTTGCGAATCTCGTCTAAGTCTGTGGAAGGCACAAGCTCTCTGCACAGCTTCTTACCCGGCTCTGAATCTGCCTTGTCTGTGAGAATTTGAATGATTTTGTCATATTCTAAAGTTTTTAAAACCTTTTGATTCATAGTTAGTACTCCATATTTTTATCAGGATACAAAATTCCTTTTATATTATACACTGAAAAGGTGGATAACCGCAAGAAAACAGTATAGAATTTGCGAATATAGTGTGATAAAATGAACCCATGAATATAAGAAGGAGGACGTTAGATGTCGGAGAAGGAATCTCATCAGATAAATGAGTCCAATATGCAGAACGAATTCATGCACAATGAATTTATGATAGAAAAAATCAAGGAAAGGCCGATTAACAAAAAGAAGCTGTTTCGAAGAACCGTGATTACAGCGGCCATGGCGGCCATGTTCGGCATGATTGCATGTGTGACCTTCCTTTTATTAGAGCCTGTGATTAACAATTGGCTTTATCCGGAGGAAGAGCCGGCACCGGTGGTTTTCCCGGAGGATTTGGAAGAAATGGCTCCGGAGGATATGTTGTCAGGTAATGTTTCGAAGGAGCAGCCGGAGATTCATAGCATACCGGGTCTGGCAGATAGCCAGATACAGCAGATTCTGGCCCAGGTGGTGCTGGACAAGGAGAATTACGCCCAGGTGTACGGTGCTTTGTCCGAATATGCTGACGAGCTGAGTCATTCCATGGTGACGGTTACCGGAGTAAGCTCTAATCTGGACTGGTTTAACAATGTGCAAGAGAATGAAAATCAGGCATCCGGCCTGTTGATTGCCAATAATGGTAAAGAGCTTTTGGTATTAGTGGATTATACTTCTCTTAGTAAAGCGGAAAGTATGACCATGACCTTTTCCTATCTGGATGCAGCGACCAACTTAAGTTCCAAATACCAAATACCTGTTCAAATGAAGGCTATGGACGGCAATACCGGTCTGGCTGTTTTGTGTGCAGATTTGGAGGATGTGCCTAATGAAGTGTTAAAGGAAGGCGGAATTACCATTGCAACCTTAGGTTCCTCCAATTTCAGCGATCCGGTGGGTACCCCTGTGGTGGCCATGGGAAGTCCTATGGGTGTCAGTGGTTCCGTGGGATACGGCATCATTACCTCTGTCTCCTCCCAGAGTCAGAAGGCAGATGCCAACTTCAAGCTTTTTCAGACAGATATCTATGGCAGTCAGAATGCCGGAGGCGTGCTTTTTAATCTGAAGGGTCAGGTAATCGGTGTGATTACCGGTGACAGGGTAAACTCAGATATGAAAAATATGGTCAATGCCATCGGTATTTCCGAGTTGACCAAGCGGATTGAAAAGCTTTCAAACGGTAAAAAAGTAGCCTATATGGGTATTCATGCCATGGATGTAACGGAGCAGATTCACAGAGAATATGATGTGCCTTACGGTGCATTTATCAGAGATGTGGATATGGATTCCCCTGCTATGAAGGCAGGTATCCAGCAGGGAGATGTACTGACTGTATTTGACGGCAAAAACATTCTTTCCTACAATGACTATATTACTGCACTAATGCAGAAATCCCAAGGTACAGCTGTGAAAATGACGGTTATGCGGGAAGTGCAGGGCGAATACAAAGAGATGACTTTAACAATTGTGCTGGGAGCACAGTAGAGGAGGATATGATGAGATATATTAAGGATTTAAGAGAGGGAGACAGTATCTCCGGGATTTACCTGTGTAAGCACAAACAGGCTGCTGTGACCAAGAACGGCAAGCCCTATGAAAATGTAATTTTACAGGACAAAACAGGTACCATTGACGCCAAGGTATGGGACCCCAACAGTCAGGGAATTGATGATTATGATGCTTTGGACTACATAGATGTCTACGGAGACGTGACCAGCTTTAACGGTATGCTGCAGGTCAGCATTAAGCGTATCCGTGTGTGTAGAGAGGGTGAGTACGACCCTGCAGATTATCTGCCTGTAAGCTCCAAGGATATTAATCAGATGTATCAGGAGCTTGTTGGATTGATAAAAAGTATCAAGGCTGACTGTTACAGACAGCTTCTGGAAAATTTGTTTGTAAAGGATGAGGCCTTTGCCAAGGCGTTTCGTATGTCCTCCGCAGCCAAGACCGTGCATCACGGCTTTGTGGGAGGACTTTTGGAGCACACCTTGAGCGTTACCAAGCTCTGTGACTACTACTGCAACAGTTATCCTATTTTGAACAGAGACCTGCTCCTGACGGCAGCAATGTGCCATGATATCGGCAAGACCAAAGAAATCTCCGCTTTTCCTGAAAATGATTATACGGATGACGGACAGCTTCTGGGCCATATTGTTATGGGTGCCCAGATGGTGGCAGAGCGGGCAGCAGGTATCCCGAACTTTCCTCATGTGCAGCTGACACAGCTTCAGCATTGTATTTTGGCCCATCATGGTAAGTATGAATTTGGTTCACCCAAGATTCCTGCCATTATCGAGGCGCTGGCACTGAATTATGCAGATGATACCGATGCCAAGCTCCAGACCTTCAAGGAGATTCTGGAGAATAACAGCGAGAACAAAGAGTGGTTTGGCTATAACAGACTGTTTGAGTCTAATTTGAGAGCTACCAGGGAGAGCGTATGATAGATATTTTACAGGTAACCGGGTTGGTGCGGGAAGCCGGTAAACTTCTGATGAATCGCAAAATGGAGGTTATGCAAAAGGGCAACAACTCCAATTTTGTGACTTCCTGCGACATTGCCGTGGAGGAATTTCTCACGGTAAAATTAAAAGAGCTTCTTCCGGGAAGCCTTGTAATCGGTGAAGAAAGCGAAGATAAGCCTACAGCCGGAGAGCTTCTGTGGGTAATTGACCCCATTGACGGTACCTCCAATTTTATCCGGGATATGGGCTTAAGCGCTATTTCTGTGGGACTGGTAAAAGATGGAGAGCCTTATCTGGGCGTGGTGTACCAGCCTTACCGGGATGAAATGTTTTATGCCAAAACAGGAGAGGGAGCCTATTTGAACGGTGAGCGGATTCAGGTATCTGACAGGGATTTTGCCCATTCTCATCTGTGCTCTGCCATGAGTCTGTACGACAAGCGGTATGCGCCGCCCTGTTTTCGCATTATAGACCGGGTGTATCAGGAGTCAGATGATTTGCGCAGATTGGGAACAGCGGCTTTGGAGCTGGTGTACCTGGCATGCGGCAGAGTGGAGCTTTATTTTGAGATTCGCCTGCAGCCTTGGGATGTGGCAGGTGCTCTTCCCATTATCAAGGAGGCAGGAGGCGTGATAGAGGTTTTGTATCAGGATGCATTTCCTTTGGATAAGCCATTCCCTGTGGTGGCGGCCAATAATGGGGAGAATTTTGCCCGTTTAAGAGAAATTGTAACAGAGGAAATCCCTGTGTTACCCTATTAATGTGAAGAAAACAAATCTATTGTCTGATTTGGAGAAACTATATATGGAATATAAAAAAAATGATTATCTGACAGTAACCATAGAAGATATGAGCAGCGAAGGTGAAGGAATCGGCAAGGTGGATGGCTTCACCTTGTTTGTTAAAGACACCGTAATCGGCGATGTGGCAGAAGTGAAAATCATGAAAGCCAAGAAATCCTATGCCTATGCCCGACTGGAGAAGCTTATTACACCCTCACCCCACCGGGTAGAGCCGGTGTGCCCCACCTACAGACAGTGTGGCGGCTGCCAGCTTCAGGTGCTTTCCTATGAACAGCAGCTGGCCTTCAAGCATGGTAAAATCCGCAATAACTTAATCCGTATCGGCGGCTTTAGTGAAAGCTTCATTGATGAAGTGATGGAGCCTATCGTAGGTATGGAGGAGCCCTTGCACTACCGCAATAAGGCCCAATACCCTGTGGGCACCGATAAAGAGGGCAATCCCATTGCCGGTTTCTATGCAGGCCGCACCCACAGCATCATCCCCAATATCAGCTGTGAGCTGGGTGTAGCGGAAAATGAAGAGATTTTAAAGATTATTTTGAATCATATGAAGGAATATAAAGTTTCCGCTTATGACGAAACCACCGGGCAGGGGCTTGTTCGCCATGTACTGATCCGTAAAGGCTTTACCAGCGGGGAAGTGATGGTGTGTCTGGTGCTGAATGCAAAGGGGAAGGCTGCAGCGCCCAAGGTACAAGGTTCCTCAGTAGCCGGTGCGGCTGGCGCGCTGCGTTTTCTGCCTGCGCAGGAGGCATTGATCGAAGCTTTGGCAGCAGTGCCCGGCATGAAGAGCATCTCTGTCAGTATCAATACAGAGCGTACCAACGTCATTATGGGTAAGGAGATACATAATCTCTGGGGAGAGCCCACCATTTCTGACACCATTCATGTCCGGGACATGACCAAGGAAGGTTATCCCTTTACCGGACAGGAGCTGACCTTTAAGATTTCACCCCTGTCCTTCTATCAGGTAAATCCCATCCAGACCGAGAAGCTCTACAGTCTGGCGCTGGAGTACGCCGGCCTCACCGGCAAGGAAACGGTGTGGGATTTATACTGTGGCATTGGCACCATTTCTCTCTTCCTGGCAGGCAATGCAGGCAAAGTATGCGGTGTGGAAATTATTCCTCAGGCTATCCAAGACGCCAAGGAAAATGCCCAGCGTAACGGCATCAACAATGCAGAGTTCTATGTGGGCAAGGCCGAGGAGGTTCTGCCGGAGTTTTATGAGAAGGCAAGCAGGGAAGCAGCATGCGACAAAGCCCTGCAGGATTCAGCCATGGGCGACACGGATATGCTTCACCCCGATGTTATCGTAGTGGACCCGCCTAGGAAGGGTTGTGACACCGCATGTTTGGAGACTATGCTCAAGATGCAGCCGGAGCGGATCGTGTATGTAAGCTGTGATTCTGCAACGCTGGCCAGGGATTTGAAGGTGCTGTGCCAGGGCGGGTATGAGGTAAAGAGAGTTAGGGGAGTTGATATGTTTGGGATGACGGTGCATGTGGAGACCGTCGCATGTCTACAAAGGGTGGATATGTAGAAATCCTTGAGTTTACGCACTTTGCGAGAGTTTTTAAGTTTTCTGGACAGAGCAATTTTGGACGGAAAAAGGAGATTTCTCACGAGATTAAAGTTTCAGTAGTTATGGAACTGGTATGAGTGGACACAAAAATCTATAGTTCACAATTAAGGTTATTTTGGAGATTATTTTCATCAACAACTAAATATTAAAAGAGTCGCAAGACCGTTTGTTTTCAACATCTTTGGATGTGAAAGCAGGCGGTCTTCTTTCTTTTTTCAGCTTTCATATCTAAGATTTCAGAATGGAGGAATGCGAGAATGAAAGAAACAAAAGAAATGTATCCATCATGGAGTGACGACCATGGTGCAAGGTTGGGAAATGTCAAAATCAGTGATTTACACGACTTTAAGAAACATCCATTCCATGTTGTGGAAGACACTGCGTTGTTTGAACTGACAAAGAGCATTGAAGATAAGGGAGTGCTAGTTCCGTTAATTGTTCGTGCCAATCCTTACGGAGAAGGGTATGAGATTATTGCTGGACATCGTAGGAAGGCAGCCTGTAAATGGGCAGGGCTTTCAGAGGTTCCTGTAATGATTGTGGAACTGGATGATAATGAGGCTGTGATTGCTATGGTGGATAGCAATTTGCAGAGGGAGCATATCAAGCCAAGTGA
>JAZQFO010000192.1:0-12203 GCA_045539535.1 Acetatifactor sp. | reverse complement strand
CCTGCACGGCTTCTTCTCTTGTCACCCTTTCTCTGAGGACCATCCAGAATCATCTGGTCACCGGTGTAAGCTTGAACAGTAGTCATGATACCGGACTGGATAGGTGCCAGATCGTTCAGAGCCTTTGCCATAGGAGCAAGGCAGTTGGTGGTACAAGAAGCTGCAGAAATAACAGTATCATCAGCCTTCAAAGTGTTGTGGTTAACATTGTATACGATGGTAGGAAGGTCATTGCCTGCAGGAGCAGAAATTACAACCTTACGAGCACCGGCATTGATATGAGCCATGGACTTCTCCTTGGAAGTATAGAAACCGGTACACTCCAGAACTACGTCTACCTTCAGCTCGCCCCAAGGAAGCTTGGAAGCATCTGCCTCTTTGTAGATGGTGATGGTCTTGCCGTTAACGGTGATAGAATCCTCACCTGCCTCAACCTTGTCTGCATACTTATATCTGCCCTGTGCCGTATCGTACTTGAGCAGATGTGCCAGCATGTCAGGGCTGGTCAAATCGTTGATTGCTACTACCTCATAACCCTCAGCATCAAACATCTGTCTGAATGCAAGACGGCCGATACGGCCAAAACCATTAATTGCTACTCTTACTGACATTTTAGATTCCTCCTAAAATTTTAAAATTGTTTTATATTCTTTTGACAAAAGTGTCAAGCCTGTCTGTCAGAACATCATTCGGCTTGTTTTATTGTCAAAATTTTGTCACGGCTATATTTTAACTGATTCCCTTTGATAATTCAAGATGTAAATCAAAAATATTTTCCAAAAGCTGTATTTTTTACATTTTATTTATAAAATCTCTCATTTTAGGTGCTTTAGGTAGAAAAAATGCACATACTTTGCTATAATATTGTCCATAGAAATTATTTAGGAGTCCCTTATGAATCAGAATATCTCTCCCACGGAGGTGTCCCAAAGCGGACGATATCACCTTCTGGACACCCTTCGGGGCATTACCATGCTTAGCATGATACTTTACCACTTCCTCTGGGATCTGGTCTATCTTGCGGACATTTCCATCCCCTGGTATCACAGTACCGGTGCCTACATCTGGCAGCAAAGCATCTGCATAACCTTTATACTGCTGTCCGGCTTTTGCTGGTCCTTTGGCCGCCGCCCTCTCAAAAGAGGTCTCATCGTTTTTTGGGCAGGAGGACTGATTACTCTGGTCACCATGGCACTTATGCCTGATAATCTGGTCTTGTTCGGTGTGCTGACCCTGATTGGCTCCTGCATGATTCTCATGATTCCGCTGGACCATGTTTTAAAGAAAGCAGACAAACTCTCCATCTACATTCTGCTGACTGCGATTACATTAATTATATTCCTGATATTTCACCCTGCGCGGCATGGTTATACGGAATTAACGCAGGGCAACTTGTTTACGGCTTATTTGGGATTCCCCGGGAAGACATTCTATTCTACGGATTACTTCCCTCTACTGCCCTGGGCGCTATTATTCGTTACAGGATATCTGCTCCATAAAATAAGCGTCTGTAAAAGCTGGCTTGACTTCTCCCTTTTTAGAGAAGAAATAAGACCCTTGTCTTTTATAGGAAGGCACTCCCTGTTTATTTATTTGCTTCACCAACCCATCTTGTATGGTATTACCATACTGATTATCAATATCAAAAAGTAAAAGGAGAATAAAAAATGCCTATTCTTTCAGATTGTCATCTGCACTCCCATCATTCCGGAGACTCCGACGCCTCCATGGAGGAAATGATTGTACAAGCCATCAAACTTGGCTTCCACACCATGTGCTTTACGGAGCACAATGATTTCGCTTTTCCTGCCAGCGAGGAGTATCCCGAGAATCCATTCCTTCTCAACCCGGACTCCTATTTGTATGAGCTTTTAAGCCTTCGGGAAAAATACGCCGGACAGATTAAAGTACTGTTCGGTTTAGAGCTTGGTTTACAGCCGGAATGCTTCCGGGAGAATGCTGTGTTTGCTCGCTCTCACGAATATGACTTCATCATCGGCTCCTCCCATATCTGCCACGGCAAGGACCCTTACTATCCTGCTTTCTATGAGGGAAGAAGCGACGAAGAAGCCTACAGGGAATATTTTGAATCCGAGCTTGAGAACATCAAAAAATTCTCCAATTTCGATGTGTACGGCCATTTGGACTATGTAGTGCGCTACGGCGCATCCAAGGACCAAAACTATAGCTACGACAAATATAAGGATATTCTGGATCAGATTCTTGAAGCCCTGATTGATAAAGAAAAAGGGCTTGAAATCAACACCGGTGGTTTAAAAAGCGGTTTGAAAGACCTGCATCCCTGCATGGATATCTTAAAGCGTTACCGTGCCCTGGGCGGTGAGATTATTACCGTGGGAAGTGACGCACACGATCCTTCCCGCATCGGAAGTTCCTTTGACAGAGCAGCCATTGTTTTGCAGGAATGCGGCTTTAAATATTATACTATTTTTGACAAACGCGTACCGGAATTTGTGAAATTATAGGAGGAAGCATATATGCGTAAAAATGACAGTATCTCTATCCCCGTGATCTTAAAAATAGGCCCCGGAGCCTTGGATAGTCTGGGGGCTTGTCTGGCTGAAGAAGATTTAACGGACGTAATTATCTGGTTTGGAAACGGATTGATTGACCTGTTCGGCACAAAGGTCATGGCCTCCCTGAAGGAAGCCGGCGTTAATGTACTGGAATATCAGGAACTGGACACCGTGGCCATGGACGACATCATCACACTTGCCTTCTCCATGTCCAACAAGGCCAAGGCTGTTGTCTCCATCGGCGGCGGCAAGGTAATTGATGCAGGTAAGTATGCAGCCTTCTTGAAGGATTTGCCCTTTATCAGCATCCCCACCTCCAGCTCCAGCGACGGATTCTCCAGTGCCAGCGCATCACTCTTAGTAGACGGCAGACGCAACTCTGTTCCTGCCAAACTGGCCTACGGCATTATAGTAGACACAGAAGTAATCCGTACCGCCCCCGAGAAATTCATTTACTCCGGTATCGGCGATATGGTTTCCAAAATTACCGCCCTCTACGACTGGGTATTCGAGGCTGAGCATGGTGCAAGCCAGCTGAATGATTTTGCTGTAATGATTGCCAAAAAAGCTGTGAACAGTTTTGTACGCACCCCCTATGAAAGTATCAAGGACGAGCTTTTCTTAAAAGAGCTTTTGGATTCTCTGGCAATGAGTGGTATCGCCAACGAAATTGCCGGAAGCAGCGCCCCTACCAGCGGTAGTGAGCATCTGATTTCCCACGCTTTGGACAAGCTTCTGGAGATGCCCCAGCTTCATGGCATACAGGTAGGTATTGCCACCTATATCATGGCCAAGGTACAAGATCACCGCTACATCCGTGTCAATACCGTTCTTACAGACACCGGTTTCTGGGATTATGTCAAAACCTTAGGTATGAAACAGAGTGATTTCCTGAAAGCCATTGACCTTGCGCCTTCCATCAAACCTCACAGATATACTTATCTCCACGAGGAAGCCTATCGGGAGGCTGCCAAGAAACTGGTCTTGGAAGACGAAATTTTACGGGAAGTACTTGTGGCAGACCAATAAATCAGAAAACGAAAAGGACATCCGAAACACAAATCGGATGTCCCTCTTTTTTACATAATTCCGCTTACATCATCTGTTCACACAACACATAAACCTTCTGGGGTGTGGTCTGCGCAGGAATGCTTCTGGTGGATGTGGTATAGCTTACCATCAGCACATGATTGGCAGGATTGCCCTGATAATACTGGTTATTCGTAGTCCTAAGCTCCACGGAATTGTCCAGACGAAGCTGTAGAGTCTGCATCTCATTTACCAGGGCATCGTTATAAAAGCTTAAATCCACCATCCGGTCATTGCGCTCCGCAGCCGCTGCCACCGCCGTATATCTGGGCGGATAGATTAGCACTGCAGGTGCATCCAGACGATACCAGAAAGTGCATCTCGTTCCAATGGCCAGAGTCTGAAAATCCATTACAAAGGTACCGGGCGTCACCATGAAATTGGTAATATTTCCGTTGTCATCCTCCACCGTAAAAAACAAAATACAATTGTCGGGACGTCCCTCTTCCATTCTCTCGGACATCACATCTACAATCATGCCGCTCACAGAAGCAAACATACAATTTCTACACTCCATGCCTCTCATTCCTCCTTGGTTTTGATTTGATCTAAATTCCATACAACCGTTCCCCCATATCCTATCCTTCTATTTTATGAGCAAAACGGCTTTTTGCTACAAAATCGTACCACCGCCCAGCACATATTCTCCGTCATAGAATACTACCGACTGTCCCGGCGTGGCTGCCCGCACCGGCTTTTCAAATTCACATACAACACGTCCGGCCGGCAGCCCACGAATCTGGCAGTAGTCCCCTTTATGGTTGTACCGGATTTTGGCAAGTACACGCATAGGCTCCTGCAATTCCTCCACCGCCATCAGATTCACCCTGTCACAATAAACGGTGGTAGTGAAAATATCCTCATTGTCACCCACAACCACCTCATTGGTTTCCGGCCGGATTGCGGTGACAAACACCCGCTTACCCATGGGCAGATCCAACCCTCGCCTCTGACCGATGGTGTAATGAGTAATACCCTTGTGCTGCCCCAAAACCGTTCCGTCTGCTGTCACAAAATTCCCCGGTCCCGGAAGCTTACCATAGGTCTTTCTCTCAATAAATCCCGCATAGTCATCATCCGGCACAAAGCAAATCTCCTGGCTGTCCGGCTTGTTTGCCACAGGCAGTCCTGCATCCAGTGCCATCTGCCGTATCGCATCCTTGGGATAAGCCCCCACAGGAAGCATAGTTTTTGAAAGCTGCTCCTGAGTCAGCTGATACAGAGCATAGGTCTGGTCCTTTGCCGCCGTCACCGAATTGCAAATGGCCAGTCTTCCATTAGGCAGCCTGTCTATCCTTGCATAATGTCCCGTGGCGATATATTCTGCCCCAAGCTCCTCTGCCCGCTTTAGAAGCGCCTCCCATTTTACATAGCGGTTGCAGACAATACAGGGATTGGGGGTATGCCCTACCAAATATTCCTGCACAAAATAATCGATTACATACTTATGAAACTCCTCTTTGAAATCCAACACATAATGTGGAATATCAAGGGTCCGGGCCACCTTGGCTGCATCCTCCACTGCCGAAGCACTGACACAGCTGCTTTCCTGCCACATCTGCATAGTCACGCCGATTACATCGTATCCTTGTTCTTTTAAAAGCAGAGCCGCCACAGAGGAATCCACTCCTCCGGACATCCCCACTACTACCTTTGTCTTCACATTCATTTCCCTTCTTTATATCAGTTCTTTTCCCGGACCATTCCAAATATACTAGAGCAAAGCTTTATGCCGGGAGTAGCTATTATATTGCGTTCAAACTTTCATTCTAAAACAAAATCCCACTCTCCGCTTGCCGGATTCTCTCCTGCCGGACGGCCAATTGTTTTCGGTACACTGATCCTGACAGTCACCGGCCTGACCACCCGCACCATCGGATTTTTTTACCGAATCTATCTATCCAGACTGTTTGGAGAAGAAGGCATGGGTGTCTATCAGCTAATCAGTCCTGTGCTGGCCTTATCCTATTCCCTTTGCGCCGCCTCCTATCAGACTGCCATCTCTAAAATGGTAGCTGAATATACCCGGGCTGTCAATCGCAGGTTTCGACCGTTACTTGCCGGACTGATGATTTCCATCCCACTATCCTTGTTATGCTGCGGATTGGTACATACACAGGCAGATAGCATCGCCACGCAACTGCTGGGCGAGCCCCGCACCGCCTCCATGCTGAGGATTCTGGCCTTCGCCATCCCCTTCAGCAGTATTCATGCCTGTATCAACGGTTTCTTCTATGGTATCAAAAAAACCGGTCCTCCCGCAATAGCCCAATTTTTGGAACAGCTGACTCGCGTGGGCTGTGTATATCTGGTAACCTGTTCCGTGCTTGCAAAAGGTGGTACTCCTACTACGGATATTGCTGTTCTAGGCCTGGTGGCTGGTGAACTAACGTCCATGACCGTGGCCCTGATTGCCATCTTTATCACTGCATCCAAAACAGAATATGACTGTACTCTAAGTCAAGGCCTCTTCCGAGGAATTTTTGCCATGGCACTGCCCTTGACCTTAAACCGTATTGTGCTAAACATCCTGCAAAGTATAGAAGCCGTTTCTATCCCCACCCAGCTTCGGCTCTACGGCTACGACACCGCCTCTGCCTTAAGTGTTTACGGCGTACTTACCGGCATGGCCATGCCACTGATTTTCTTTCCAAACGCTTTGACCAACTCCGTCTCCGTACTGCTGCTGCCGCTGATTGCAGAAAACTATGCCAAGGGAGACCTCAATGCGGTAAAATCCGCCATACTGCGCACCTTGAAATTCTGCGCCGCCTTAGGTTTTACCTGCATGTCTGCCTTTTTCCTGTTGGGACCCTATTTCGGCACCACTGTGTTCGACAGCCCCCTTGCAGGACGCTTTATACGAACCTTAAGTTTCCTCTGTCCCTTCCTCTATCTGGATGCCACCTTATCCAGCATCCTGCAGGGCTTAGGCAAAGCCGGCACCATTTTTGTCATGAATGTATTAGCACTGCTTTTAAGGCTGAGTTTTGTATTTTGGGCCATTCCGGTCTTCGGCATCACAGGCTATCTTTGGGGCATGCTTGCCGGGCAGATTTTTCTAAGCATTATGTATCTGTTGTGTTTAAAAATTTTTTTCCGCAAACAACTGCATTCTAAAAACATTCTATAACCAATATACAAAAAGAAGTTTCGGAATACAATACTTTCCGAAACTTCTCTGCAATTCTTCCAATTACTAATTCAAAACCTTTTTCAATTCATCCATAAAGGTGTTTACATCCTTAAACTCTCTGTATCCGGATGCAAAACGCACATACGCAACAGCGTCCAGATCCTTGAGCTTATTCATTACAAGCTCTCCCACTGCCTGGCTGGGAATCTCACGCTCTTCCATGTTGAACACTTCAGTCTCCACCTCATCCACCAGCGCCGTAATCTGCTGGGCACTGACAGGACGTTTATGACATGCTCTGAGCACTCCTGCTTCAATCTTGGCTCTGTCATAGGTCTCACGATTGTTGTCCTTCTTGATAATAATCAAGGGAATCGTCTCAATCTTCTCATAGGTTGTAAATCTCTTGCCACACTCATCACACACACGGCGACGACGGATGGAATTGTTATCCTCCGCGGGTCTGGAATCAATTACTCTAGTATTTTCGTGACTGCAAAAAGGACACTTCATTTGTTTACCTCCATACAAAAGCACATGTTATTTATTATTATAATGGCAACAGTCCTTAATGTCAACCAAAATTACCTCCGGACCAATCTGACATATATCTTTATAAGGTATTTCAAGGTCCGGTTCACAACGCAAGAAGCTCATCATCTTGTTGCCTCCTGGCACAATAATCTTACAGATACACCCCTTACATTCATCAAATTCCAAATCACACACACGCCCCAGCTTTCTGCAGTCCTTTATATTAATCACATCTTTACATTTAAGCTCCGAAAACAGCATACTTTCCCTCCGACAATCCCCATGCATCCTAGCATCCTTATCATTGTTATCATATGCAATTTATTCTTGCCCGGTGAATACTTTCTCGCTCTCTTGCTCATACTCTCTATTACAAAATCATAAAAACGGAGGAAATCATATGGCACAGGGAAGAGTTGAAATCTGCGGTGTAAATACTGCCGGGCTGCCCCTACTGAAAAACGCGGAAAAGGAGGCGCTGTTTGCCCGGATTAAGGAAGGAGACTCCGAAGCCAGACAAGCCTACATTGAAGGTAATCTCCGTCTGGTGTTAAGCGTAATCAAGCGTTTTTCCTCCAGCAATGAAAACGTGGATGATTTATTTCAAATCGGTTGTATCGGCCTAATCAAAGCCATTGATAATTTTGATTCCAGCTTAAACGTAAAATTTTCTACCTATGCGGTACCCATGATTATCGGAGAAATCAGACGTTTCCTTCGGGACAATTCCAGCTCCATCCGCGTATCCCGCTCTTTGAAGGATACTGCCTATAAAGCCATCTACGCCAGAGAAGCCCTGACCCGCAAAAATGCCAAGGAACCTACATTGGAAGAAATCGCCTCAGAGGTAGGCATCTCCAAGGAGGACATCGTCTATGCCATGGACGCCATCCAATGTCCCTGCAGTCTCTACGAGCCGGTCTTTACAGACGGCGGTGACACGCTTTATGTGATGGATCAGATTTCAGACAAAAAAAATAAGGAAGAGACCTGGATAGAACATCTCTCCCTAAGCGACGCCATGAAAAACTTAAGCGCCCGCGAAAATGAAATTATTACACTTCGTTTTTTTGAAGGCAAAACCCAGATGGAGGTTGCAGAAATCATCGGCATCTCACAGGCACAGGTCTCAAGGTTGGAGAAAAATGCCCTGCGAACCATGCGTTCCTACCTGTCCGCCTGAGGCAGCTGATAGCTGTTCCAATTCTTAGGCGCCTCTTCAAAACGCTTGCGCTCCTCAAAATACCGGTCATTCATCCAGGCAATAGCGTCCACTATACCATCCTCATCGAAAGTAAATTCTGCCCGCTGTTTATTCTCCTCCGGCGTGGTAAAATAGTTAAAAGGCTCCGGCCAGATAGCTACCTTAAGTACCGTTACCATCTCTCCTTCCTCCGACTCGGAGCTCCCCTTTTCCAGGCGATACCGCATCCCGCGGTATCCGCCGGTATACTCGGACTTTTTTAAATATTCCATGGACAATATGTCATCTCGCTGAATCATAACTCATATCCCCGCTTCTCTTAAGTTACTAAATTCCATTACATTGAATTTAGTATAACTCAGATAGGACCCACATTCAAGAGAATTCAATTTCTCTTTTCAGCTGCTTCATAATCTTTTTTTCCAGCCTGGATATATAGGATTGGGATATTCCCAGGAGTGTTGCCACTTCCTTCTGGGTCATCTCCTCTCCGTCAGGTCTTCCAATCCCGAACCGCAGATTAACGATCGTGCGCTCTCTTTCTGAAAGCTTCTCCACTGCCTTCATCAAAAGACTTTTCTCCACCTCATGCTCTATATCTTTATAGATTACATCCTCATCCGTTCCCAGAATATCGGACAAAAGCAACTCATTGCCATCCCAATCTACATTCAAAGGCTCATCGATAGAAACCTCCAGACGTGTCTTGTTGTTACGCCTCAAGTACATAAGAATTTCATTCTCTATACACCGGGAAGCATAGGTTGCCAGCTTGATATTTTTGTCCGGTTTAAAGGTATTGATGGATTTAATCAGACCGATTGTCCCTATAGAAATCAAATCCTCCACACCCACATTGGTATTGTCAAATTTCTTGGCTATGTATACCACCAACCGCAAATTATGTTCTATCAAAATAGATTTGGCCTCATCCTCAAATTCCGTGCCCAAATCCCCAATCACTTCACTTTCACGCTCTGCATCCAAAGGTGCCGGAAGCACCTCTGCTCCACCGATATAATGAATCTCTCCCTGTCTGCGCAAAAACATTTTATCTTTGCAAATCATTTTAAACTGCCGTTTCCCCGGCAACGCCACTTTCAGTATCATGTTGTTTCCTCTCCAATTTTAGTTTTTCATTCTCACAAAACAGTGCAGGATTGATAATGATAGGTACATTTCCGCCGACTCCGGCCACAGCTACGTACACCTCCTGAAAGCATTTGGTAATCCCATCTGATTCAATCCAAAGAACAGGAAGAAGATACCCTTTCATAATCCCGTATTTGCAGTCGATACTGTGATAGGGAATGGCGCGAAACAAAGCCTCCTCTCCCTCCCAGAGCGTTTCAAAAACCTCCGGCCCAATAACCGATACCGGCTTGCCGCTGATAGGCTCTACCAGACCGTTTCCCGAATCGATAAGCCCCTGAACCGTAAGGATTTTGTCCCCTTTTATCAATGTGACCTTACAGGTACTTTCAAGTCTTTTTTGCCCTTCTGCCTCTTGAACGAGGCGCAGCACCACGACCACAATCGTACCCACCAGGCACAGGGCACCGATTCCCTTAAGGATCCCGCCCATGGGCAATACACTGTTTACAAAAAGAAGCACACCACCCAGCAAAAAGGAGTATCCCAAAAGATATTTGATAATATTAAAATAACCTCGAATACCTCCCGGATGAAAACTGATATAAATCATCAACCATGTTCCTGCAAACATTCCCAAGAAATACTTTATCCCGGCCGGTAACGGCATTAGGAAGGGCAGCAGATAACACAGCGCCCCTGCACCGGCTCCGCCAATCAGTCTTCTGCGCGTGGCAGTACGCAAAAGCTTTTGGTTTACCAGTATCAGAAGATACAGATTCATCACAAAATTCACCACAAATAAGCTGTCTACATAAAGTTCATAATACATCTCATGCCTCTTTTCACAATCATTATAAGAGGCAGCCGGCGCATTTTTTGTCAAACCCTGCTACGGATAACCCTTTTTTATTCGACAAATTGGAAGTCTAACAATTTACAATAAAAATATTTATGTTATACTAGTAGAGATAGGGATTTTCCCGCTGATACTATTTCATACGGAGGATTATTATGAGTTTTACTACATATTCATGTGAAGATTTTGTAGATGTATTGTCCACCAAAGCACCCGTCCCCGGCGGTGGCGGCGCTTCTGCACTGGTAGGTGCTCTGGGAACCGCTCTGGGCAACATGGTAGGAAGCCTTACAGTAGGCAAGAAAAAATACGCAGATGTGGAGGCCGATATCATCGCCCTGAAGGAAAAAGCAGATGCACTACAGAAGGATTTCCTGCATCTGGTAGAGGAAGATGCCAGAGTATTCGAGCCCCTTTCTAAGGCCTACGGCATGCCCAAGGACACAGAGGAGGAAAAAGCAGAAAAAGCTCGTGTGATGGAGATTGTGTTAAAAGACGCCTGCTCTGTTCCCATGGAAATCATGAGAAAATCCTGCGAGGCAATTGACCTGATTGAAGAGTTCGCTGCCAAGGGAAGCGTTATCGCCTTAAGTGATGCAGGCGTAGGTGCCGCATTCTGTAAGGCAGCACTTCTGGGTGCATCCTTAAACGTATTTATCAACACCAAATCCATGGCTAACCGCGAGTATGCAGAGGCACTGAATACAGAAGCCAATGAGATGATTCGGGTTTATTCCGAGAAAGCTGATGCAGTGTTTAAGAATGTAAATGAACGCTTGAAATAAATTATCAGGAGGATATAAAATGGCTAGACAATTACTTGGCAAAGAAGTAACTGCCTCAATGAATGAGAAAATCAAAGCAAATGTTGCTTTATTAAATGAAAAAGGAATCACTCCCACTTTGGGAATCATCCGCGTAGGCGAAAGAGAGGACGACATCTCTTACGAGAGAGGTGCTACCAAGAGGTGTGAAACCTTGGGTGTTGCCTATGAAAAATTTCTGCTTCCCGCAGACGTAAGTGAGGAAGAATTACTGGCAGTGATTGCTAAAGTCAACGCAGATGATAATATTCACGGCGTACTGCTCTTCCGCCCCCTGCCCAAGCATTTAAATGAGGAAAAGATTATCAACGCCTTAGACTTTTCCAAGGACGTGGACGGCATTACTGACGGCTCCCTTGCCGGCGTATTTGCAGGCAAGAAGCAGGGCTTCCCTCCTTGTACCCCTCAGGGCTGTATGGAGATTCTGGATCATTACGGAATTGACTGTACCGGCAAGAAAGCCGTTGTAGTAGGCAGAAGCCTTGTGGTAGGCAAGCCTGCCGCTATGATGCTCCTTCAGAAGAATGCCACCGTTACCGTTTGCCACACCCGTACCAAAGATATGCCCTCTGTTGTCAAAGAAGCTGACATTGTAATCGTTGCAGCAGGCAGAGCCGGTGTTGTCGACGGCTCTTACTTGCGCGAAGGTCAGACTGTAATTGACGTGGGTATCAATGTCAATGAAGAAGGCAAGCTTTGCGGTGATGTAAATTATGATGAGGCTGAGAAAATTGTTGAAGCCATCACTCCCGTGCCCGGCGGTGCAGGAAGTGTTACCACCTCTGTACTGGTGGGACATGTTGTAGAAGCTGCCATGAGAAAATATTTGTAATCCTACAATATCAATTTTATAAAAAATACTGCCACCGGGTAGTGAAATGCAAAAAGCATTCATTTACACATCGTTAGGTCTCAGAAGATGTGTAGA
>JAZQFO010000191.1:0-11824 GCA_045539535.1 Acetatifactor sp. | reverse complement strand
GAGCCATTGCGGAATCCGCAGAAATCATAGCCTTCATACTCGCCTGTGACAAGCCAACACTTTGCTTTCCTGCTTTTGGAGTCGTCTTCTTACTGCCACCAAGCATATCATCCATAGAATATTTTTTCGACTGCTGTTCTTTTCTCTGCTCCATCTGATGCTGTCTTAACTGATTGTTCAAATCCGTAATCTGCTGTTGGATTTCCTGTCTCTTTTTCATTTTTTCTTCAATGCTCATATCCTTGTTAGCAGAAAGCTCCTGCAACTGTTTCTGAGCATTGGCAATCTGATTCTGAATATTCTTGCTGACAGAATCGGGTGCTTTCGCCATTTTCATTCCACCGACCTGTGCATTTACTCCATTTAAACCGTTAATTTTCATATCATTAATCCTCCTTAGAATTTACATTAATGAAGCCAGTGCAAACATATTCTCTTCTTCCGGTGTTGCTTCTCTATCTTCCACCTGTCCCATTCGGTTCTGTGCCATAGACATTAAGAAATTTACCTTGTCCTTCTCCGTCTCATCACACCAACCTTTTTCAATGCCTGCCTTAACTTCCTGCATGTCACCTTTTATTTCAGCTATAACCGTTCGTAATTGGCTTTTCGTCTTTGCCGCTGCAATCTTCCTCATTGTCTTACCAACATTCACGCCTACCTTACCTGATACAGTTTCACTTTCTTTCTCAGAGGTATCCTCTGCCGTTTCCATTTCCGCTGTTTCTTCAGACTTTGTGTCCTCTTCCAACCATTTAACGCTAAGACCTTTGAAACGATCACCAAAATGTTCTTTTAATTCCTGCTCAGCAATTTTTCGCTCTTCTAATTTCTCCTGCCGAATTTTCTCTGCATTATCGGCCATATCCTGCAAAACGCAACTTGTGTTTGTAGGTCTGCTGACTGTCCAGCCGCCCCAATTACCATTTTCATCACAGAACCAACCCTGACTTATAATTTCCCGTCCCTGGGCAAGTTGTTGTGACCTAAATCTTCTGGAAAAATCATTCAGAAACTTAACGTCTTCCTCAAATTGTTTCCTTGTTGCTTCATCCGTTCCCAGCTTACTTAGGAATTTAGGATTAACAACAAAGTTAATGTCTGACGAATTACCATAGGTCTGTCCGTAACTTACTGTACCAACAAAAAACTTTGTACCGCTGAGTTGCTTTTCCATACCTTGAACAAATTCCAGTCCTGCTGATACAGCGTCAGAGATTGTTTTTTGATAGCTTACGCCCTCTTTTTCACGATTCCTTTCAATCAATTTCTTCGCATTTTCTTCTGCCCGCTGGATATCTTTCAAGCTCCCGGCATTTTGAGCAGTTAGCCCGCTATAGCTTACATTTGATATAAGTGACATCCGCCAAACCTCCTTGTTTTCCGAAGGAAAATGCGAGCTCTTGCGAGCAGAGGTTTTTCCTCCTTGATTTTGTTTGTTATAGAAATCCATTTCTATAGATACCGACACTTCTGTTATTTCCTATTTCGGAATAATAAACTTCATACTACATAGACTTGTTGTGAACAGACCTTTTTCTGTTGTGAAGCAACAACATGAGCCATGCAGTTTGATTTTTTTCAAAAAATCAAACTCGCGGGCTTCGCCCTATAGAATAAAAGAGCCAGGATTTTTTCTATGTGTAAGCACATTCCAAAATCCTGGCTCTTTTATTCTGCATGTCTCATTGCGTTCGCGCACATTAACATGACCGTTAGTGTGAAGCTATTTTCATTCTGGCTTATATCTATATCTCCATAATATTTCTGGGCTACTTTACGGATATTGACAAGCCCGAATCCATGACTCCCTTTATCTTTCTTTGTGGTTTCCGGCAATCCGTTTTCTTCATCCACCTCCACACTTTGCTTGATACAGTTAGTCACTTCCAACATATACGCATTTTTCTTACGGTAAGCAGATACTGAAACATAAGGATTTTTACATCCTTTTACACCCTCAAAAGCATTTGCAATGGCATTATTTAGTATCACACTGACATCAAAAGCATTGATACTTGTACCTGTTGGATACATAAACTTGCACTCAAAATCTATCCCCTTTTCCTCTGCTTCCTTCTGTTTCTGTGTTAAGATTACATCCGTAACAGGATTTCCGGTTTTAACGCCCTCCACACTTTCACAATATGTTGCTTTTAACTCGGTCATATATTTTTCAAATTCTTCAGTTTCATTCTTCGCAAAAAGATTTTCTAGTACAGCAATATGATTGCCCATATCATGCTTTAATGCACGAATATTTCCATATAGCTTTTCCACTTCACAGATATGCTGCTTTGTATTCTCTATCTGCTCCGTTAGTAATAAATTCACATTTTCCTCCCGCTGCTTTTCCTTTATCTTTTGATAAGTTACAACAGCGATTAATATGGCAGCAAAAGAAACGATCTGATATATCACCCGCAAAAAAGTGTACCCCGGATGAACATTCCAAATATAGACCTCCATATCTTCCACATACACATTGGAAAAAAAGTTAAATGTAAAATAACCTATCATCACCGTCAATAGTATGGCAAAGAGTAATAACAATTCCTTCCCTGATATATCCTCTTTTTTATTCACATAAATTTTATGAATCAGCTTGATTACCTGATACATTGCCATTATGGCAACACCATAATATACCGACTCTACAATAATGTATGCGACAAGCTGTTTTACCGGTTCCATGAGCATATATGGCGTGTTAATAAATAGGGCAAACATAATATCCCTCAGTACCAATGTTACACCATAAACCACCCATTGGAACAAATACATGGAAGTTGCCAAAAAGACTTTCTGTTTGATGTTTCTTCTTTCCAACAGACACATCATAGTACATGCCACTAATATTCCCAGAAGATATGGATAAGTGATCTCCTGTGGCACACAGTAAAATACAAGCATTGCTATCGAGTAGCTTAATCCCACATAATATGTCTTTTGTTTCATAAATGGTCTAACAAACCTGTAAACCAGCCACCCTTCCACTATAAGGTTGATTATAGCTATTGTATGGTTTGCTATCGCCCAATACATTTCCATATTATTCATAAGCAGTTACCCTCTCTTCTGAATGTATTTCATATAGTTCTTTACAAACTCCGGGTAATTCTGCTTTGCCATAAGAGCAGTTCCCTTTTCCAGATAAATGGTGGTTGCATCGTATTTTTCTACATACTTAAAATTAATCAGATATGCCCTGTGCGGTCTGAAAAAACTGTCCCCGGCTACTGCCTCAAGGTCAGACATTTTTCCGTAATACTCTATTTCGTCATTCAGCTTATGGATAACCACCTTACGATTGAACACCTCTGCGTAGACAATATCCTCTATCATAACCTTTGTGTGAACCCCGCCATTATTGATCATCACATAATTTACTTCCGACTTTTTTACGTCTATACTCTGTGAACTCCATTCTCCCACAGCCCTATGAAGTACATCTGTAAACCTCATGTCATCAAGCGGCTTCACAATATAGTTAAATGCTCCTACATCAAATGCCTGAAATACATACTCCTCCACAGCAGTCACAAAAATGAGTACCATATTTTTATCTTTTTTACGCAGCTCTCTGGCTGTTTCCATACCATTTCTGCCCTGCATCTGAATGTCCAAAAACAGAATATCTATATGCTTGTCTGACAAAAGCAGTTCTTCTCCGGACGGGAAAAAAATAATATCTGCCTCCGGGTACTGCTTTGACACCTTTACCCCTATTAACTCCCGAATGTTCTTTTCATCATCGCATATCGCTATCCGCACAAACTCACTTCCTTTGCAATTCTTATACTGTCACTATATCGGAACCTGTACCTTGTTTCGATACTCAGATGTTGTGAACCGACCTTTTTATGTTGTGAAATAAACATGAGCCGAAAGGTATCAACACCTATCGGCTCCGTATTTATCCTATATCATATCATGGTTCAAAACAAGGCATCAATTCCAACTTGAACAGATTCCTCTGATGCAGTTCATCAATCCGCGCTTTTACCGCCTCATCCTCGCATACACCCTCTCGGATATACCGATCCAGCGCAGCATAGGTGAAGCCCAGATTCTCCTCATCAGACTTGCCGCTAAGCCCATCAATGGGCACCTTTTCCACCAAATCCTCCGGCAAGCCCAGTTCTCTTCCGATTGCCTTTACCTCTGTCACAGTCAGTCTGGACAAGGGACTGAAATCACCTGCACTATCACCGTATCTGGTGGAATACCCCACCCAGTCCTCAGACAAATTACAGGTGTTGGCCACGCGACCATTCATGCTCTGACTCACCGCATATACTGTGGACATACGGATTCTGGCAGGCAGATTAATCCGAGTCTGTCTCGCAATCTCCACATCTCCCATGGCAGTATCCATCTCGTTTAAAATACCATCCACGGCCGCTTTGATATTGATTTCAAAATTGGTAATCCCCAAATGATTTACAAGCTTTCTGGCCATATCAATATCCGCCTGCTGACCACAGGGCATCAGCACGCCAACCACACGCTCGCGACCAAGAGCGGCTACACAAAGGGCAGCCACTACGGAGCTGTCCTTACCGCCGGAGATTCCCACCACGGCATTGCATCCCTTGCCATTTACTTCAAACCAATCACAAATCCACTGCACACATTTCGCAGTGGTTTCTTTTACATCAAATTCATACATGTTCTATTCCTCTTTTCTAACCGGATATCAAGAATTATTCCCCAATTACTTCCACTTGACACATCTTCATGGTGGTCAGAGCTGCAGCATGACTTTCCGGAGTCACACCGGCGCAACAGCTTGCATCCACAGTCACCTTAATCTCCGGATATACCGCCTTAATAATCAATGCATTGGACACCACACAGATATCGGTACATAGACCCACAATCTCTACTTCCTGCAAATCATATTTTGCCCAGTTCAGATAACCGAAGGAAGGTTTATCAATATATATTGCACCGGGCACCTCAAGACCTGCTGCAATTTGCCATCCGTCAGTCCCTTCAATACAATGCTCCACAGGCAGATGCTTGCCCTCGTTGGTACTCAGATAATCAGCCTGATGGGTGTCTCTGGTAAAAATAATCTCTGCTCCTGCTGCCTGATATTTTGCAATTTTTTGCTTTACATTATCTACAATTGCTACCGCTTCCTTGGTACCAAGACTTCCGTCAATAAAATCATTTTGCATATCCACTACGATTAATGTCTTTTTCATCCGTTTCTCCTATCTAAAAGTAAAGTTAGTCGTTCCTGCGCTCCCACAGAACCTTCCTCAGCAGCTTTCTGATACCATGTTACAGCCAAATCCAAATTCTGCTGGGTACCGCTACCGGTTTCATAGCAATATCCTAACCATTCCATAGCCAGAATATTTCCTTCTTCTGCTGCCGGAACAAAACAGTCATACGCCTTTACATAATCCACCTCTGTACCTCTTCCGTAGAAATAGTTAACGCCCATATTGCATCGGGACACAGGCAATATCCATCCCTGTGCAGCAGCTTTTTCATACCACTCCATGGCCTGTGCATCATCCTGCACACCGCCTTTTCCATAATAAAAGCAACCGCCCAGATTATCCATGCCGGCAACACTGCCTTTTACTGCTGCCCACTCATAATACTCTCTTGCCAAATTATAATCTTGTTCCACGCCATAACCGTACTCATAACATACACCCAGCATGTTGATGGACTCCAGGTCACCGGCTTCAGATGCCAACTGATAGTATTCCGCAGCTTTAGCATAATATTGCTCCGTACCATAGCCATAGTAATAGCAATCACCTAATATGCCCAATCCCTCTGCATCGATCACTTCATCATCATAGGCTTCCTCCAGCCAGCTTACTGCCTGGGCATAATCCGGCTCCACTCCATAGCCATAATAATAACAGATTCCCAAATGACATGCCGCCTCTAGGCCTCCGGCATCTGCACTTTTCTTATACCATTCCACAGCCTGAACATAGTCCTGCTTTACACCATTTCCAAGCTCATAGCATATACCCAGCATTCTCATCGCGTAGGCATTGTTATTCTCTGCTGCTTTTTCAAACCAAACAATTGCCTGGGCATAATCCTGCTCCACTCCATAGCCGTTATAGTAGAACAGTCCCATGTTAACCATGGCAGAAACGTTATCGGCCTTGGCAGCCTGACCGTACAATTCTGCCGCTTTGGCTTTATCAGTTACCACACCATTACCTTCGTCATAACAAACTGCCAGGGCATTTATTGCGCTTGCATCTTGGGCTTCTGCACCCTGCTCAAAACAATTTACGGCCTTTTCATAATCCACATCTACACCATGGCCATAGTAATAGCAACGGCCCATCCCGAACCTGCCATAAACATCACCATTATCCACGGCCTGCTCATACCATTTAAATGCCTCCGCATAATTTTGTACCACTCCGATGCCCTGGTAATAACATTCCCCCAGTCCAATCATTGCACTGGAAACGCCAGCCTCCGCAGCCTGCCTGTACAGTCTAACAGCCTCTTGATAATCTTGTTCCACACCATCTCCAATGTAGTAACAATCTGCCAGATAACTCATGGCCACTACATCTTCATCTGCCGCTTTCTCTTTATACCAGCTTACCGTCTGATTTTCGTAATCTTCAGGCGCTAACTTCTTGCCTTTTGGCCAAATTAGAATCACTGCAATTACTGCTACACAAGCCACAACCGGTAGCGCCAGCCATACTTTGGATATTTTGCGTTTCGAAGGCGCTTGCTCAGCCGGAGCAATCTCCTTTACCCGGGGTACTGCAACACGGGCACTTCCTTCCCTGGCCACCTCAATTCCCTTTGCCCAATAAAGCTTCTGATAAGCAGCATCTTCACTGTTTGGCAGATACTTATTCCAATAAATCGCCTGAATACGATTCATTCTCATTGCCATTCCGGCGGGCAATTCAACCTCTTCCAGATAGACCAAAAGCTGCTCCTTGTCCAAATCCCGGGAGTAATTCAGCTCATCCTTACAGTTCTTGGAATCAATATAATTCTTGCTGATAAACGCCACAAAATACGCACAGTTACACACATGCTGCGCAATGTTTTCATCCCATTCCGTTCCGGGGTCAATACCGTCATCATACCAGATATTATACCCTTCCGTGCGAAGCCTGTTGATAATCTCGATTACCTGCTTCGAATCCCTATGGGCATAGCTTATAAAAATATAAGGCCTGCTCTCATCGCACCTATTCATGCCAAATGCTCCTTCTTCCGTATAAGTCCTGCTATTATTATATAGTTGCCTATATCAATTTGCAAGCAAAAAGGCCGCTACCCGCAGGTAGCAGCCTATCTATCACTTATTATTAGTTGGTGGTGAAGTTATCAAAGTAACCCTGAATCAGAATGATGGGGGTACCTTTATCACCGGAACCGGAGGTCAGGTCACACAGAGAGCCGATCAAATCGGTCAACTGTCTGGGTGTGGTTCCCTGGGAAGCCATGTTGCCCACCAGGTTGTCCTGCTTGGTCTTAATGCTGTTTGCAATTGCTTCCTTAAGCTCAGCACCGCTAAGATTTGCAAAATCATTATCTGCAAGATACTTCACCTTCAGCTCATTGGGAGTACCAATCAGACCATCGGTAAATGCAGGAGAAACTACAGGATCAGCCAGCTCCCAAATCTTACCCTGAGGATCCTTGAATGCACCGTCGCCGTAAACCATAACCTCTACATGCTTACCGGTCTTATCAAGAATCTGGCTCTGGATATCCAGAACAAGCTGCTTACATTCCTGAGGGAAGAGCTTAATCTTGTCCTCAGTTGCCTTGTTGGAACCAAGCAAGCCGTACTTCTCATTGAAGCCACTGCCGTTAACGGAAGCAGTCATCAAATCATCCAAACCACACACTACCTTCGCACCTGCCTCTTTCAGAAGACGCTTGGTACGTACTCTGGTGTGAATGTCACAGTTAATTACACAATCAGTATAGTCATGAATTGTCTGTGCTCTGTTAGCAAAGATTACCTCAACCTCTGCACCTGCCTCAGTGATGATGTCAGAATAATACTGAACATAGTCAACACCGGTAAACTCATGCTTGTTCTCACCGAACAGCTCTCTATATTTTGCAAGAGTCAGAACATCGCTGTAGGGATTGATACCTGCCTCATCCAACTGATCCCAAGTAAGCAACGCATTACCAACCTCATCGCTGGGATAGCTGAGCATCAAAACAACCTTCTTACAGCCCATTGCAATACCCTTTAAATTAATTGCAAAACGGTTACGGGAAAGAATAGGGAAAATAACACCAACAGTTTCTCCGCCAAGCTTTGCCTTCACATCTGCAGCAATATCCTGAACGGTTACATAGTTACCCTGCGCACGCGCTACGATAGACTCGGTAAGAGCCACAACATCTCTGTCGCGGAGCTCAAAGCCTTCGCTCTTGGCAGCCGCCAAAACACTGTCCACAGTGATATCTACCAGATTGTCTCCCTCACGAATGATGGGGCCACGAATACCTCTTGATACAGTTCCTACTAATCTTTCCATTTTTTACTCCATTCTACAGGTCTCAGGGCTTTCCCGATTCCTGCTGCCAACTTAATTTATCAAACATGAACATTATACACCCGCTCATGCTCTAAAACAAGATATTATTCCATATTATTTTATTATATGTATTATAATTCCTGCTTATATTTTAGATATGGAAACACTTTTACTATTCTGTGGCAGAGGCTTTGGCTTTTCCTTCCATTCTGACAATATCATAGTCAAACTTTAAAGTACCGGAATACAGACGGCTAAAGTACTCCATAATGCGTCCTGCCACCAACGCTCCGTTCTCCTCCGTGGCATCCAGTAGAATCACGATCATCTGACGGCTGGAATACCGGGTAGAAACATCAACTCGACGCAGCGATGCAAACACCGCACTCTCCAAAAGCTCCATGGCCTTTTCAATCTCATTGGGGTCCTCCCTAAGATTGTCTGACTGCAATGTAAACAGAATGGTCTGCACATTCCGGTCACTTCTCTCCACACTTCTGCGGATAAAATTATATACATGATGGAAACTGTCAAAATCCAGCATATACGACCCTCTGCCGGAATCTGAACGCTGCATGATATCTCTAAGATAACTTAAATCCATGGTCTTTCCTGCGCGCTCCGTCTCCTTCGCATGCTGGTCACTGAAAAAGTGGTAGGAATTTTTACCATTCTGCTTTACATAATACAAAGCCTTGTCCGCAGCACTGTACAGTCCTGCAAAATCCTCACCGTCTCCGGGGAACTGGGCAATACCCACAGACACCGAAGAATTGGTCTCGAATTGGAACTCATCCAGATGAGCTGCCATATCCTCGATAATGCTCATGGCATGACGACCCAGTTCTTCCTTGGATTTATCCCCTACTACAAAGGTCATGAACTCATCACCACCGATACGGCAAATCACATCACCTTCCGATGCATACTTCCTAAGTGTCTCCGCAAACATCTTCAACGTATGGTCTCCAGCAATATGTCCGTAGTGGTCATTGATGGCTTTGAAATTGTCCATATCCATCATAAACAGCGCCCCCTGCACACCGCTTCGAAGCATCATACCCACCGCATCCTCGGTATAGGTACGATTCCACAAGCCGGTCAAGGCATCCTGCAAGGATTTACTCTTGATATCAGACACTTCCTTAATCTTTTCATCCAGACGGTTGGCAAGCCCCTTTCGAAGCTCCTCTAACTCCAGAATACGGCTGATTCTGGAACGCATTACCGCCGGTACAAAAGGCTTGGCAATAAAATCCAGCGCACCGCTTTCCAAGCATTTACTCTCAGTAGCAGAATCATTATCCGCTGTAAGGAAAATAATAGGCAACTGATTACATTCCGGACGCGCCTTAATGCGCTCCATCACCTCAAAACCGTCCATTTCCGGCATATTAATATCCAAGAGAACTAAATCCGGTATAATCCTGTCCAGAAATTTCAAGGCCTGTTCCCCGGAGGTTACAGCAGTTACCTTGTACTCCTCTGCCAGTGCATTTTTGGCAGACACCAGATTGGTCTTATTATCATCTACAATTAATACCTGTTTCATACTACTTCCCCTTATGCTCTCTCTACAAACAATACGCAAAAGCAGAATACAAAATTCCCCATATTCCTTTGTATTATCTCACATTTCCACATATTGGGCAATGTAAAATACAAAAATCAAGCTTCTTTCACTGCCACCACAATCAACCGCTGCACTTCTGTACCATACTCACAGGTGGAAAGTACCAAAATCTCCGGCAAACCTCCCACCTCCGCACCGGATTCTTGAGGCGCCGCTTCCTTGTCATACCAGTAAGCACTCTTTTGCAGCTTATTCTGCCACTGGGTATACTCCTCCGCCGTCCCCGGAAGTTTTTCGTAGTGGAACGCAGGTGTCAGCTCTGTCTCACCGGTAAAATCAATTAATGCAGCTGCATAGATTCTGTACTTCTCCACACCTTCCCCGGCATCAAAAGTCAGGCTCGCATGAGTCTTTAAATAGTCCTTGTTTTTGTACTCTGCCAGCCCTGCAAACATGGTGCCATCTTTCATATGATGACCATGAATCAACCATATCATTGACTCTTCATTACAGGTTTCATCCAAGAAAATGGCACCATGACTATTAGCGTTGCCCTCAAAATCATGATTAATATAATAGTCATTGTCCCGCCAAACCACCGGATAGGAAATGGTCGTATCCGGCAGTTCAAGCCAACCAATGTAGTCCGGATTTATGTCTGCCATGGCCTGCTGCAGTGCAGCTGACTGCTCCAGAGGCGTTAATGCAGCTTCCGGGGCCTGATTAGCAGCCTGTTCTGCTCCCTGTGAGTCTGCAGCTGCGTCTGCTTCCGTGCCAGCCTGTGCTCTGCCCCCTGCTATATCGGTTCGAATCTGTTGCAGTCGGTCATTCAAAGCTGCCTCTTCTCTATAGCTGCCATAGTAGCGGACCAGTTGAAGGCCGCCGACCAACAACAGCACCACCGAAATCCCTATGAGGAAAAACGGCCACCTTTCGGCCGACCGTTTTCCTTTTTGTTGCTTGTTATAATTGGAAGTATCCATATTTATTCCTTTAGTTCTCTTTTCGTCTGCGAATCAATGCAACGCAACCTGTCATCAGACCCAGCAAACCACAACCGAACAGGGACATCCAAAGCGCCAAAGGTGTCTCATCACCGGTCTTGGTAAGAGATACACCCTGGGGCACGGGAGGCACACCGGGTTCGGGTTCCGGTTCGGGATCAGGATCGTCGTCATCATCGTCATCATTCTTAGAAGGCTTCTTAACCTTCTTGTAGGTATCCTCATAAGCTACCGTTACAGAACCATCCTCAGGCACTTCTACTACAGCCGTTTTGCCTTCGGTTGTACTACCGTTTACCGTGTAGGTTACCTTGGACAACTTATAGCCGTCCACATCCGTCACAGTCTCTTCAACTGTGTAACCACCGGCGGTGTATTCCAGTTCCAGTGTGTATAAGCCTGTTGTCTCGTTATAGGTAAACTCAGACAGCTTGTAGGTTTTCACTTCCTGGGTATCATTATTGGTCACAGTGAAGGTAATTGCATTTACCGCTGCAGTTCTGTCAAACTTACCCTTCAAGGTCTTGGTAATAATCAGCTTACCGGTCTTGGGGGCCACTGCTTCCTTTACATAGGTGTTGGTATAGGCTACAGTAATGGTCTCGCCTTCTCCCAGCTCAATATCGCCGGTAGCCTCAGTGCTTCCGCTTCCGTCTGCAATACCATCCACATCGATGCTGTAAGTGGTAGTCACAGTATAGCCGGTGATGGTGGTCAATACC
>JAZQFO010000190.1:0-13750 GCA_045539535.1 Acetatifactor sp. | reverse complement strand
TCACAGAACGACATGGCTACGATCCGACTTGAGATTGCTTGGAAACCAAATTAAACAACAATGTATTAGTTGTAGGTACTAGCGGGGCCGGAAAGACCCGGAGTATTGTCATCCCAAATTTGTTGCAAGCCACAGGCAGCTACGTGGTGTCTGATCCAAAAGGGAACTTAGTAAAACAGATAGGTCCTTATTTGGAGAGCAAAGGATACAAAGTATTGGAAATGGATTTTATACATCCAGAGAAATCGCTTGGTTACAATCCATTATCCTACTGTTCCACTACAAGTGATATTCGAAAACTAACACATACATTGGTATACGAGTTAAATTATACGGAAGAGAAAACGTCTAAAATCGACCCCTTTTGGGACCTGACCAGCGAAATGCTTCTTATGTCCATGTTTGGTTATCTTTTTGAGTCTGATGAATTTAGTGCAGAAGAAAAGAATCTACTTATGGTTACGGATCTGTTGAAGCGCGGAACCAGGAATGGCAGGCCAATGGAAGAATTTAGTAGATCTGAATTAGATTTTCTAATGGATTGCCACGAGGCGAAAATGTATAGTCAAGGTAAATCAAGTTGGGCCGTTGAAAGATATCGAGAGTTCAACACCGCGCCAAATAAGACCCATGCGACGATTATAATCTCGGCGCTCGCTAAGATGGCTTCTTTTGATACTTTGGAGACACGTAGAATGCTTCAAAAGTCAGAAATTGATTTCAAGGAACTGGGACAGAAACCGGTAGCGTTGTTTGTAAAAGTGAGTGATACAGACAGATCTATGGATGCTTTGGTGAACTTATTCTATAGCCAGTTGATGGACAGTCTGTGCCGATATGCGGATGAGGAGTGCGAGAATAGCTGTCTCCCTATACCTGTTCAGTTCATTTTGGATGATTTTGCTACCAATGCCAGAATTGATAATTTTCAGAACATCATCTCCAATATCCGTTCCCGGGGGATCTCTGCAATGTTAATGATTCAGTCTGAATCTCAATTGGAAGCAATCTATGGGATGAATGCGCAGACAATAATCGATAATTGTAATACCTATATTTATATGGGCGGTAACAATCCGGAAACGGCGGGACGTATTGCGAAAAGAGCAAATAAGCCGTTTGAGAAGATATTAAATATGCCAATATCGACTTCTTGGATATTTCGAAGGGGAGAAGAGCCGGTATATTGCAACAATTTCGATTTAGAATGGTTTAAGAAGGAACTAGGTTTGGATTGTAATTTTAAAAAGATAGAAATAGATGAAACAATATTGGAGAGGGGGGAAGAATATGTTTAATACAGTTATGGCCGACAGACTTGTCCATGTGACACATTGGATACCAACTATTGAAGAGGAATCTTACAATGGCATTCGAGAGGTTCAATTAAAAACAAAACACCTTACGAATAGGAAGCTGTTCCTGTCCGGAGAAATTACGGAGGAAATGGCAAATGACTTCGTTTCTGAGATGCTTTATTTGGTTGATAGCAAAGAACCGGTGGATATCTACATTAATAGCCCAGGCGGAAGTGTGAATGCTGGTCTGGTAATCTACGATACGCTTCAAGCCTGTGCAGACAAGTTTGAGATTAATATGTATTGTACCGGCATGGCTGCATCTATGGCAGCTTTAATCCTGGCTGGTGGACCCAAAGGCCATCGATATATACTGCCCCATAGCAAATGTATGATCCATGAACCCTTAATTGCGGGTGGTATGGGAGGGTCTGCTACATCGATAAAGAAAACGGCAGAGTCTATTTTGGAAACGAAAGCTATTACAAACGCAATATTAGCAATGCATACAGGAAAAACGATAAAGGAAATTAATAAAGCTACGTCTTTTGATAATTTCATGGATGCCGAAGCAGCAATCGCGTTTGGTTTGTGCGACGAAATTAGAAATGTTTTATAAATATAAATGATAAGGGCGCTAGAAAAAGCTTCACTCGTATGAGTGGGGCTTTTTTTGAGGAAGGAAGAAAGGAAGGATGCATAAAAATAGAAGAATAAAATTGTGCAAAGTCATGAAAATGCTCAAAAACCCTAGAAACATAAGGGTTGTGGAGATGGGTTTTACCATATTATTAGTAGAAAAATGAAAAAAATAAAATGATTTTCAAGTTTTGTCCAAAAACCGCTACCTTTTGAGATTATTTTTAACATATAGTATTACAGAGATACATAAAGATAATCGGATACGAAAGGAAACCAAAGAAAATGAGCAAATTTAAAAATTTAATATTCGACAATTGGTGGAAAGAGGAGGTTTTTCAAAACGATCATTTGAATGCAGAATTGAACATCGACGAATCTGTTGAGCGAAATTGTAAGCATTCTCTGGAACGTGTGAAACTGAAAACAGAATATGTGGATGGTGAAATCAAGACACATTTCGTTTTCATAACGAGATATGGTTTGGAGTCATTGAAAGGTTATGGCTTTGATCGGAATTGGGATGCAGAGAGTTTTCGGATTACATCTCAAGCGAATTACACCATTTACCGGACATTGATTAGCTGGCTATGCAAGTCTCAAATATACGAAGGAGATGTTGTATTCTTTGAAGATTATGTCAATGAGATGCTAGATATAATGGAAAAACACAGTGATACCTATGGAGCATACTATAACCGCATACTTGGAGAGGGGGTGGTTACTAAAGGACAAGATTGGTTAGGTTTATTCTATCACATGAAACCAACCGAAGATTTTTTGGTCAACATGAACATTCTTACACAAAAGGAGGAACGTTTATTTGATGGCAGGTAGCAAAGCACACACTCAAAGATTTCATACTAAGGAGGATTCTAAGATGAAGATTGTAAATGTAGATAATTTTGAAAAGTGGTTTGAGATTCAGGATGACGAGACTAAAAAGCTTTTGGAGATGTGGGAAGATGCAGATGTAACAATTGAGCTTACACCCTCTTTTGAAGGTAATGCACTGCAATCGCTGTTTGTGTTCGAGGTGGATGGTGTTTCCTACAATTTACGAGGGTATGATATATCTGGAAGCGATACTCCGGCGGAAGTAAGAGAAAAAATTGAGAGAAACTATGAAGTATATCTATGCCTCGTTTTGCATTACATGGGCTTTAATGCTCTTAAGGAACTGGTCTATATTACCTTGTATCCAGATTATCTGGACATGCTGTGTCATTGTTTTGCTAGAAAACCGGATGTCTTTGCAAAAAAGAGATTGTTTAGTGTTGATGACTTGTGCTTTTACAAGCAGGTCAATTGATGAAAAATGCATTAAGTTTGAGTGAGTGTTAGTAGTGGGAATAAGATAACCATAGCTGCCTAGTGAAAGTATATGTATTGGAATTCATTAGGTAGCTATGGTAATGAGGGACAACTAACTTGTAAAAAAGATGCACAAAAAACGGATGTGAAATTTATTGCTTTTTTTTGCCCATTTTGCCGCCTAGCGTAATGATTTTTTACCATATTATACTGAGGTGAAAAACGCAAAATGTGTAGCTAAATGTGCGTAGCTATATGTTGTTTTGATGTGTTAATGCATTTGAGGTAGCAGGAGCTATAGAAAGGGGGGATATAGAAAAAACATTAAGTAACTGATAATGACGTGTCGATATCGAAGATGCGTTTCTCCTAAGGTAAATGGTTATTTCTGTTTTCCATAGACCTTACACATGGAGATACAATGAACACTTTAGATTTTGAAACCTTGAAAAAAGCATATGATAATGGTATTATTGACATGAACACAATTCGGATGCAATCAGAGGATATGGATCGAGAGAAGTGTCTGAAGATGCATAAGTTTAAAGTCTGGTTTGGTGAAGATGATAATTGGCATACTTATTTGCCAGACAAAGAAAAAGGTCGGGTTCATAAAAAAAGAAGAAACAAAGAGGACCTTGAAAAGTTAATAATTGAATTTTACCAAGAAACGGGACAAAATCCAACTATTGAAGAGGTTTTTTATGAGTGGATTGAACGGCGAGTAAGATTAGGTCAAATTGCATATGCCACCAAAGATCGAACAGAAGATTTTTTTAGGCGTCATTTTGAAGAAATGGGCAAAAGAAGAATTAAAACCGTAACCGTTAAGGAATGGGCGAATTTTTTGGAAGAACAGGTAGCAAAAAAGGAACTTACGTCTAAAGCCTACAGTGGACTAAAGAATGTTGTCTTTGGTTTGTTGAAAAGAGCAAAGGTAAGAGGATTAATTGATTTTCGAATTTCTGAGATCAATGAGTATATTGATTTGGGGAAAAATTCATTTCGTAAAGCAAAGAATCACGATAAAAAGGAAGTTTTTGATGAAGAAGAAACCGAATTGATTATCAAGTATTTGCTCATGAATCCAGATAAGCATAATGTGGCACTTTTGCTTATGTTTGTTACTGGAATGAGGATTGGAGAAGTTGCTATTCTCAAAAATGAGGATATCAGAGAAAATTATATTATTATAAGTGACTCTGAAAGTAGGTATCGTAACGGGCATGGTAATTCATATGATGGGAATTTGGCGAAAACGGAAAAAAGCGAGAGGATCGTTGTTTTGCCTGAGGGTTGCGAGTGGATATGCAAACGCCTTAAATTACTTAATCCAGACGGAGAATATGTTTTTGTTAATAAGAAGGGCAGAATGACAACAAATTGTTTTCGCAGACGGTTAGAACGTATTTGTAAAAAATTGCAAATTACTCCAAAATCGCCGCATAAAATCCGTAAGACATATGCATCAATTCTTTTGGACGAAAACTTCGATAACTGTCTTGTTACAGATCAGCTGGGTCACGTTGATATTGATGTGACTGAAGAGAACTATCACCGTAATAGGAAAAAAATTGAGAAGAAGGCAGAGAAGCTTGGTAAGATTGAAGAATTTAACTTAATCAAAGGTGCAGGTTGAGCAAGTAAAGGTTATCAAAGGTTATCAAAGCGGAATGGCGGAAAAGCCCGAATTTGCTGAGAAAATGAGGTATTAGTCACGGGTCCGATTCCCGTCAGCAGCTTTCACGCAAGGCATGAGCCGTGCAAATCGAAAGAAAAAGGCCGGATACAAGCTCGCTTGTATTCCGGCTTTTTTCTTTTGATTTATAGGGCGAAGCCCGTGACCTGGCTGTCCCATGGGACAGCCAGGTGAACGGCGCATGCCGATTGCAAAGATATGGAGTGGCTGTCCCATGGGACAGCCAGGTGAACGGTGTATGTTGAGTGGGCGGATATGGCAGCTGTCCCATGGGACAGCCGGGTGAACGGCGCATGCCGATTGCAAAGATATGGTGAGAAAGGTATTGGTGCGTGATGCAGATTATTGCAAAAATTCATACAGATTTTCCTACCAAATTTGGTATACCAAGACAAAGCGGTCTGGTAAGCGAGCTGCAGGGCGAGATTGTTTTTGAACCGGAGTTTCGTAGGCCAGAGGCATTACTTGGTATAGAAGAATTTTCTCATTTATGGCTCTTGTGGGAATTTTCTGCCGCAAAGCGTGATAATTGGTCTGCAACGGTTTATCCGCCAAGACTTGGCGGTAAAGAAAAGAGAGGCGTATTTGCTACCCGCTCGCCCTTCCGACCGAATTCCATTGGCCTGTCCTGTGTAAAGTTAGAGCAGGTTATATGGGAGGGAGAGGATGTGCCTAAGTTAATTGTGTCAGGCGTAGATTTGATGGACGGAACGCCTATCTACGATATTAAACCTTATCTGCCCTATGCAGACGCCCATCCGGAGGCTAGGGGAGGATTTGGGCAGGCTCACAGGGAAGATGGTATTCAGGTAATTTTTCCGGTTGAATTGCTGGAGAAGCTCCCTGAGGAAAAGCGGAAAGCGGCGCTTTCTGTTTTGGAACAGGATCCTAGGGCGGCATACAATAAACAGCCGGATTATGTCTACGGTATGGAGTTTGCTGGCTATGACATTCGATTTACGGTACAGGATGATGTGCTTACCGTGTGTGACGTGGTAATTACGACGGGCATGGATTGGGAGAAGATTAAGTAGAAACAGTTGCTAAACGTTTGGTATAAATGGTATAATGGACGCAGGTTCGAGGCTTTCGAATCTGCGTTTTGTGTAACTGGCAACCGGTACGAGGAATAGAGCATGAAAAGTTTTACGGATAGAGCTTATGCGATTCTTGTAGCGCTGTGTATGTTGTTACTTCTTTATGTTCTGGCTACCAATGATAAGGACGTGACTCAGAGACAACAGATGAGCGGCTACCGTGCACTAACGGATTATAAATATACGGAAGTAGCGGACTTGCAGACACCTCTTGGCTATCGGGAGGAGTATGTGTTTTCTTTTGATGAGATTGATGGCAGCTACCGGGATTTGCTTATTTACACAGAACATCGCAGATTGGATGTGTATGTGGACGGAGATCGGATTTATCGCCTGCGGGCATTTATTAACAATTCATTCGGGCGGACACCCGGTTGCGTCTGGAGCAGTATCTCGCTGGAGAATTTGGATGAAGACAAGGTTGTACGTGTTGTAGCCATGTCCGAATACCAAAGCGTAGAAGATGAAAAGCCCTTGTTTTATTTTGGTGATAAATATGCCATTGCCCTTGGTGTGCTGCGGGAGCAGTTGCCCACATTATTATTGTGTGTAATCGGTATTTTGGCAGGTGTTCTGTATGTGGTCTATGCTCTTTATAACTATAGGAAATACGCAATTGACAGAGATTTGTTGATGCTTGGAATATTATCCATCATGATTAGTCTGTGGAAACTGACGGACAATGTTGCACTTTATATGTTGTTTGAGAATATGGTGGGACTTTATATGGCACCGCTGATTTTTGTCCAGCTGAGTATTATACCATTTGTGCTGTTTGCAAAGGAGCTCAATGGAGGCGGCGATGAGAGGGTTTGGTATATTCCGGTGTTCTTAAGTGCAGGTTTATTAACTGTTATCTTAACCTTGCAGATGCTGGAATTTTGCGACATGCGTCAGGCGGTTTGGATCGTATATATAGAGTGGTTTGTGGCAGCCATTGTTACAGTTTGGATGCTTTTGTACAGAGTCTACAAACAAGGCCTGGATGCCAAAAGAAGAAGGAATTTACTGCTTTTAATTCTTTGTCTGGTGGTAATGGCGGCAGATACCGGTATCGTGGTGCTGAGTAGTAAAAGCTCTTTTGTAGGGATGTTGGGATTTATTGCTTATGTGCTGTTGATGGGTATGTTTACGGTAAAAGATGCCAAGGAGCTTATGGCAATCGGTGTTGAAGCCCGTACCTTTGAGAATAAGGCTTATCATGATCAATTGACCGGATTGTATAATCGAACTGCTTATATGGATTTTGTATCTCAGGAAAGTTTTGAGCCGGAGAAATATATTGTCGCAGTGTTTGACCTGAATAATTTGAAGCGATGCAATGATACCTTGGGTCATGAGGCGGGAGACCGTTATCTGCGGGAATGTGCAGATTTGTTAAAAATCGTTTTTGGTGAAGTAGGCAGATGTTATCGTATGGGAGGCGATGAGTTCTCGGTACTGATGGAGCGCATGCCCTTGGAGGAGTGTAAGAAAAAGATTCGCGAACTGAAGACGGTTGTGGATGAGCGCAATTCTAAGCATCCGGAGATGATGATGGGTATTGCCTGCGGATACGAGCTGTTTGACAAACGCTTAGACCATGATATCAATGATACAGCCAGACGTGCAGATAAGATGATGTACAAGGAAAAGTATGCTATGAAGCAGGCACTGTCTGAATAAGGAATGTTTGTATTTTTCGGAGGATTTAAAATGAGAAGACAAGGAATTTTGATGCCTATATCAAGTATTCCGTCGGCGTACGGTATCGGAACCTTTGGTAAAGAAAGCTACCGTTTTGTGGATTTTCTGCACAAGGCAGGTCAGAGCCTTTGGCAGATTCTGCCCTTGGGTCCCACCGGTTACGGAGATTCACCGTATCAGTCCTTTTCCACCTTTGCCGGAAATCCCTATTTTATAGATTTGGAGCTTCTGGTAGAGGCCGGATTTTTGACAGAAGAGGAATGTGAGGCCTGTGATTTCGGGCAGAATGTTGAATATATTGATTATGAGAAAATGTATAAAGCCAGATTTAAGGTTCTTAGAATGGCTTATGAAAGAGGCTATAAGACTGTAAAAAAGTCAGAGAGCTACAAGCAGTTTGAAGAGGCGCAAAAGTTCTGGCTGGAGGACTATGCCCTCTATATGGCGGTAAAGGACTCCTTTGGCGGCGTGTGTTTTATGGAGTGGGATGAGGACATCCGTATGCGCAAGAAGCCTGCGCTGTCCAAGTACAAAAAGCAGCTGGCTTCGGAAATTGGTTTTTACAAATTTCAGCAGTATCTTTTTAGTGTGCAGTGGAGCAGCTTAAAGGAATATGCCAATGAAAAGGGAATAGAGATTGTGGGAGATATCCCTATCTATGTGGCCTTTGACAGTGCAGATACCTGGGCGAACCCGAAGCTTTTCCAAATGGATGAGCAGGGGTACCCTACAGCAGTAGCAGGCTGCCCGCCGGATTATTTCTCCAAGACGGGACAGCTTTGGGGTAATCCGTTATATGACTGGGACTATCACAAACAAACAGAGTATGCATGGTGGATGCAGCGCTTTGCCCATTGTTTTCAGATGTACGATGTGGTGCGTATTGACCATTTCAGAGGCTTTGATGAGTATTGGGCAGTGCCCTATGGGGATTTGACTGCAGAAGGCGGAGAGTGGCGCAAAGGCCCCGGATATGATTTGTTTAAGACCATGCGCAAGACCTTAGGTAAAAAGCAGGTAATTGCAGAAGATTTGGGATTTATGACAGACAGCGTGCGCAGATTGGTAAAGCGTACCGGTTTCCCCAATATGAAGATTTTGCAGTTTGCATTTGAAGCAAATGGTGAGAGCGAATATCTGCCCCATCAATATGACAAAAACTGCGTGGTTTACACCGGCACCCATGACAATGATACCATGGTAGGCTTCATGAAACAGATGCCTGGCAAGGATATCCGTTTTATGAAGAAGTATTTAAATTGCAAAAAAGACAATAAGCTTTGCAGAGAAGTAATCCGCGCAGGTATGGCAAGTGTAGCAGACACAGTGATTATCCCTATGCAGGATTGGCTGGAGCTTGATAATGCAGCCCGTATCAATGTGCCCTCTACTCTGGGCGAGAATTGGAAGTGGCGCATGAAGGCGGATGCACTGACGGATAAGCTGGCCAAGCGGATTCGCAAGATGACGCAGTTGTATGGCAGAATTTAGAGGGAAATTTATGGAGATATAAGTAAAGAACGGGACAGTTCCTTTTACAGGTACTGTCCCGTAATTGCTTTTGATTTAGTAATAATAAGAAGAACTTGCGCTGGCAGCGTTTTCAAATGCTGCGGCACCAAGTGCTCCTGTCAGTGCAAGAATAACAATCATAATTACACTGATAATCAGAGTGATTAAAAATACGCAGAAGAAAGATCTTGCATAGTTTTTCAGGTTATTGTTTTTAGAACCCAGTGCACAGACAAGCAGCACAATAAAGCCTACACAAGGAATGCTAAAGAGCAGATTCCATCCAACATAGCCCCACGCAGAAATAGGGGTATACTCTGCAGGAATATGAGGTGTTGTATACATAGGGTTTACAGGAGTTGCAGCAGGAGTGGTATGTACCATGCCACAACCGGGACATACGGTATTATTTTCCATTTCGAAACCACAACGAGTACATTTCATTGATTTATCCTCCGTTTACTTAAGTATAGTATGTACGGGAAAGTGTACATATCCTATCGGATTCATAATAGCACAGTCGCAGATATTTGACAATTAGCTTTCTAAATTTAGTCCCGGTTCAATTATCGGTGTCTGTAAATATAGGTTGTCGGTTAGGTACATATACCCTATCCAAGGACCTTGAAAAACGTCGGCACTTAGATTGCGTATTGTGCAATCTTATGTGCCGCTACGCTTTTTCACGGAGCGAGAGCATTCCTTGGTAGGGCATATGTACCTCAACCGACTCAAATACCTATAGACACCAATAATAGAACCGGGACTAAATTTTTAGTATAAATTGCAGCAGATTATGTGGGTAGTAATACATGGCACCGGTGCCGGGAAAATAGAGAAGCATCCGTACACCGTAAACAATCACGGTGATGATAGAGATGATGATAAAAAGAGGCAGGGCACCTTTGCAAGGTTTTCCTAACAGATAACGACAAATTAGCAAATACAAAATGCCGGCAATCCAAAGGCCGGCTGTGGGATTATAGAGAAAGCTCTGGTGAAATTGAAGACTTAGGAACGAAAGACATCCTCTTACCAGTCCGCATCCGGGACAGGGCAGCCCGCACAATAGCTTGGAGGGGCAGACTTGTCCGAAGATGAGACCGGTAAGCAGGAAATATAATACAAGAATGGTCAGTGCCAATCGGTTGTGGCACACATCCTCTTTGATACGTTTCCAAATGGATTTCATAGAAGCTCCTTACAGATTCTGCATGGCCATATAGGAGTTGTGGTATTCTCTGCAGAAGGTTACCTCTTCGTCAAACCAATCGGGCGGGAGGAATGCTTCAGCGGCTTCCTTGCTGCCAAATTCTACCTCTGCCATAATCAGAGGTGCAAAGGGGGGCTCGAATACATCCAGCTCAATGGTCAGACTATAATCGGCGGGAGGCTTGGGAAAGCCTTCCTTGAATCCGGGATTCTTTAAAGGGATTAAATAACGCTTCTTGGATATAATATTGCCGTCAGCCTTGGCGCGCAAATGATAATAGGCTTCCTCTGTCAAAGGAAGGTTGGTTTCGTTGCGGGCAAGCATGCCACGGCCCTTATAAGTAAGATAGTATTGGTCGTTTTCCTTGCGCACACGTACTACGGGTTCTACATTTAAATAAGCCTGCTCAATGTGCAAAAACGGATATTCCTCCAGATTGGCGGGCACTGTTTTTAAAGTAAATTTGCGTTCGATTTCCATGTTTGTTACCTCTAATGAAAAGATATATCAATTATAACATGTTTTGGCAAAAAAATAAATAGTTCCGCAGGGATTTGTCCGTGAATTGACGGGATGGGTTGAAATTATACCTGAAAATAGTGTATACTGTAACAAAATCTTTTAGGAGGAACAATTATGGGTAAAATTGCAATATTTTTTGCAGAGGGTTATGAAGAAATAGAAGCATTGGCTGTGGTGGATGTGTGCCGCAGATTAAAGCTGGATATTGACATGGTGTCTATTACAGGAGAGATGACTGTAAAGGGTGCTCATGGCATTGATGTGGGCATGGATATGCTGATGTCTGAGATTGATTTTGATGCATATGATATGCTGGTGCTGCCCGGCGGAATGCCCGGTACCAGGAATCTGGAAGCAGATGAGACGCTGATGGCTTGGATTGATAAGTTTTATGAGAATGGTAAGTACATCGGTGCTATTTGTGCAGCACCCAGCATTTTCGGTCACAGAGGCATGCTGAAGGGCAGAAAGGCCTGCTGTTTCCCCAATTTTGAAAGCCATTTGGAGGGCGCAGAAGTGACTGCAGGCCCCGTAGAGATTGACGGAAATGTAGTGACCTCCAGAGGCATGGGCACGGCCATTGATTTCGGCCTGGCAATCGGTGGTCTGTTTGTGGATAAGGAGCAGGTGGAAGCACTTGCAAAGAGTATTATTCATAGACAGTAATATGTGAACAAGAGTAAGAAGGATGACTTTATGACAGACAGGGATTTGTGTAAGGGGTTGTTTGATTTTATCGAGGAAAGTCCCAGCTGCTTTCATGTGATTGCCAATCTAAAGGCAAGTCTTGAAGCGGCAGGATTTACTGGTCTTTTGGAGAGCGAGGAGTGGAGTCTTGTGGCCGGTGGCAGCTATTATGTGACGCGCAATGATTCCTCTGTGATTGCTTTTCGGATACCGAAGAATGTGGTGAAGGGCTTTCATATGGTGGCCGCCCATAGCGATTCTCCTACATTTAAAGTGAAAGAGCACCCGGAGAAAGAGACGGAGAAGCATTATGTGTCCTTGAATATAGAAAAGTATGGTGGAATGATTCTTTCTACCTGGCTGGACAGACCGCTTTCTGTGGCAGGTCGGGTGGTTGTAGTGGGAGAAAACGGTGCTGTTGAGACCAGATTGGTAAATGTTGATAAGGACCTCTGTGTGATTCCAAGTCTTGCCATTCATATGAATCCTGAGGCCAACAAGGGGATGGAGTTCAACCCCCAGGTGGATATGCTGCCGCTGTTTGATGACTGCAGTGACGGACGTGACGGGAAGGATTCCCTGCTTGCGGAAGTGGCTGTGGCAGCAGGTGTAAAGTCTGAGGATATTTTAGGACATGATTTATTTCTCTATGTGAGAGATAAGGGACGCTTTGTAGGCAGGGACGGAGCGTTTATTCTTGCGCCCAAGCTGGATGATTTGCAGTGCGTGTACGCAGCGGCAAAGGCGCTTGTAAACAGTGTGTTATCCGAGGATTATGTTTCCGTTTGTGCGGTGTTTGACAATGAAGAGGTGGGAAGCGGTACCAAACAGGGTGCGGATTCCACGTTTTTAGAGGATGTGTTGGAGAGAATCTGTGCAGGGCTGCCGGACGAAGGTGTACAGGGTAGCAGACAGCATCTTTTAAAGCGGTTACTTGCAGACAGCTTTTTGATCTCAGCGGACAATGCCCATGGGGTACATCCCAATCATCCGGAAAAAGCAGACCCTACCAACAGACCTTACTTAAATCAGGGTCTTGTAATCAAATATCATGGAAGCCAGAAATACACCACAGATGCTGTTTCAGCGGCGAAGATGAAAATGCTGTGTACTAAGGCAGGTGTGCCTTGGCAGACCTACGCCAACCGTTCCGATATTGCAGGCGGTTCTACGCTGGGCAATATCTCTACGGCTCATGTATCTGTTCCTTCGGTGGATGTGGGGCTTCCTCAGCTGGCCATGCATTCGGCAGTGGAAACGGCAGGAAGCAAGGACCTGGCTTATGCCGTGAAGGTGTTTGAGCAGTTCTATAGCGAATAATTGAGTATTTTTTACAGAAACAGGGTATCCCCGCAGACTGTGGCATAGATTACTATGACGGCAGTTTGTGGGGATTTTTGCATGAATCAAAAAAGAGAAAATTTATTAAATCTGGCGCTGGAGACCGATGTGACTCAGCGGGCCAGAACGCAGGATTTGAATGTGGGATATGATGAAGCCACCGGCAACTGGGAGGTAATCATAAAGTATCATGGGGATTTGGAGGGAGCTGTAGGTGCAGTATCTCAAGAGATTGTGGTGGAGCGCCTGATTGCAGGTTATGCCATATTGACAGTGCCCCGGGAGCTTATAGATGATGTTTCCGATCTGGAAGAAATAGAGTATCTGGAAATGCCTAAGCGCTTCTTTTATTCCATGGATTACCGGGTGTGGGAGGATGAATGTTTTATGCCTGTTATTTTCGGGGCACCGAATCTTACGGGGAGAGGGGTATTGATTCTCGTGGCTGACAGCGGGATTGACTGGAAAAGAAGGGATTTTAGAGATAGTCAGGGCAACACCCGGATCCGCTATCTCTGGGACCAGACGCTGGAAGCTTCGGAAGGGCAGCTTGCGCCGGAGGGATTTTCAGTAGGTGTGGAGTATACGGATGCACAAATCAATGCGGCGCTGCAAGCAACAGATGCAGCAGCGCAGTTTGCTTTGTTGCCCAGTATTGACGTAAGCGGGCATGGAACGGCAGTGGCAGGCGTTGCGGCAGGGGCGGACTTGCAGGGAGAGTAAAGTCGGATCGGAGCCATGT
>JAZQFO010000189.1:0-2883 GCA_045539535.1 Acetatifactor sp. | reverse complement strand
CGCGCGCCATTGTAATTCCTCCTTCTTAAATGTTTAGCGATGGTGTATAACCACCTTAAAAGGCTCTCCTTTTCTTCGCACCAGCTTGGTCAGATACAGCTTGATGTACACACCATGAAGGCCCTGCTCTTCCTGCATTTCCTCAGAGAGTTTATCGCTGAACACTTCAACCAGCCAAATATTACCCTTGGCATCGCGGCAGGGATAAATAATCCCGCCAAGCCCACATCTCGCCATGTAAATATCTTCATATTTCAGGGCATGAGAAACAGCGATTTCATCCAGATTTATGGCAGTACTCCATTCGATAGGATTTTCTTCGCTGTCAAGAATGGGGCCCACAACATATTCCAGGCCAAGCTTTCTGAAACACGCAGTGAAGAAGAAATCTAAATGCTCCATCACCTTTGAGTCCGGAACATCCACACTATCCTGGTGGAAGAACAGCGGAAGCTCATATTCCATTACCGCAACCTTACCATTATCGGTGGCAACAGTAATGCTGCATGGAAAGCCCACATCACGACTCGCATCATAACAGAACGTCTTTACATAACGACCATTCTTTTTCTTGGTTTCCACTTTTGTGAAGCCTAAAGACACCGCATCTTTCTCGTTTCTCACAGTAAGGTGTCTTTTCAGCCTCTTGACAATTTGAGGATACCTCTTGGGCTTTACCAACTTAGGCTTTGCCGGCGATCGGTCAGCTTTGATTGCGTCCATATATTCGATGAATACATCATCGTCTGTGCCGTTAACAAAGTCTCTAACAATGTCAGCTTTTGGTGCGCTGACGATACACCCGAAGGCACGATCAAAGTCTGTTTTGGAAACAAACGCCACCGTACCATCCCTGTATACAAGGCGAACCCTGTCGCCTGCATACTCCCACTTTTTCAGAAATACATCCTTCATAAAAAACCTCTTTTCGAGTTATTCTTTACTCCCCAGATCTCCATGGCGAGCTGCGGAGTTAAGTAGCGGCCTCGAATAAACGAAGCCTTTATTTTCAGACTGCTTCACGGTCATATCGACCATATTATGATCAATAGTAAAGACTCGTCTTAAAAGGGATTCCCTCTCGTTTTGTCAGTCTATAAATTTGCAGTTCAAGATACTGACTGTAATGGTCGTCCATCTTTTGCCGGATTTCTTCAGGAAGACGCTCGCAAGTCATGCAAATCAGCCACATATTGTTCTCTTCATCACGACTCAAATAGTAAATATCCGCAATCCCTCTATTTACCATCTCAATGTTCATATACTGTAGAGAATGTGTGTATTCCATCCCGTCAAACTTCCTATCAGGATTCCATTTTACTTCGTCACGCCCATACACGATAAAAACAGGTCCTATGCAGCATTTTAAATCAAGTTTTCGAACGCTGGCACCCACCATGCATTCCAAATGCTGCATCATCGTATAACCGGGAATACACATTTGGTGCTCACGGAAGAACAGCGGGAGTCTTAATTTCGTTACAACAACCACTTCGTTCTCTGTCGCAATGTCAATAAGGCAGGGAAAACCTATATCATCGGTAGCATCGTAACTAAACCACGTAGCTTGGCGACCACACTGTTTCTTAAATCCTGTTTTTGTAAATCCCAAGGAAATCGCATCCTCTTCATGCTTCACAGTAAGGCGTTTCTCTAACAAGCCCATAACTTTCCCATACTGTTGAGGTCTGATTAGCTTCGGTGTTTTGGATTTGTTTCCATTTTTCTGTTCTTCCGCATTTAAAACGCGCACCTCTTCTTCTGTGTAAGTACGATAATTGTCTGCTATATCTTCCTTTGTGGTATAGAGGATGCCCCCCAGAGATTCATAAAAGTCTGTTATTTTGACATACAATACCGAGCCATCCTCAAATTTAAGACGAACTTTATTTCCAACGACTTTCCATTTTGTATCAGAAGCGGGTTTCATAAAAATCCTCTTTTCGATTTAATTTTTACTCCGCAGATCTCCATGGCGAACTGTAGAGTTAAGTAGTGGCTTCGAATAAACGAAGCCTTTGATTTTAGACTACATCCTGTCCGGATAGTCTTAGTTCTCCGCGCTCAATAACATCGAGCAAAAATCTTGGATTTTCGTTCGTGCGCTTTACCAGCTCCAAGCACATCGCAAGATTAAATTGCAGTTTCTGAAGAAACTCTTCATCGTCCTTACAATCGTCGTAATCTCCATACATTGCGTTCTCAAGCATCCCAAAAAAGATGTTAAACGCTACCGGGTTCGCACGTTTCTCAAACCGGCTGTAGTCAAACTCTTTGTGATAAGCTTGGGTGAACTCATTGAAGATCACCGAATACCGATCGGACACCGATTTCTTGTAGGAACCGCCAACCCAATCGACTACCGTTTGGGTGATATGCTCACGATGAGCGCGCCTAATGCCGGTACAATCGCCGTGCGGATCCTCTTCTTGGAGAAAATACTTAGGATACACCGGTCCTTCCGGAACCTCATCCTTTTTCATGGATTGCATTTTACCAAGCGGATATGTTCTGCACACCGTTGGCTTATGCTCATGTACCCGGCAGAAAAACTTACCATCTTTCCTGCCAAGGAAGTAGCAGGTGGTCTGGCCGTCTGCTTCCTGACGATACTTCAACCTTACGACCGGAAGCTTGGAGTGGTCGCCGATGTATCGATCTCCGTATTTTGCAAGGATCTCCCTGCCGGTCATTCCCTTTGCAATGGAGAGATGATAAATATCCAGAGGACTCAAAAGAATATCGCCCCTGTTTCTGCAGCACTTACCACATTGGTCGCACGCAAATTCAAATTGATCATTCTCCTCAAGGAAAGGGATCTCGCCTTTGACAAATTGCTCTGCCAGTTTCTTCATGTACTCGATGTCTGCCATACTCATTTCC
>JAZQFO010000188.1:0-4022 GCA_045539535.1 Acetatifactor sp. | reverse complement strand
GCTGTACAGTTTCTGAAGGCCTCCTGCTCAATGCTCTGCACTTTCGTTCCGAACTTCACCTGAGACAATACACTACAGTCTGCAAACATCATCGAAGGCACATTAGTTGCTCTCTCCGGCAAGGTCACCTTGGTCAGGGCTTTACACAGGAAAAAAATCTGAGAATTTCCGCCACTATCGCCAAAAGTTAACGTCTCCGCTGTTCCATCTGCAAATACTACCTCCGTCAGGCTGTTACAATAAGCAAACGCACTTCTACCCAAATTGGTCAAAGAACCGGGAATGGTCAACTTACCGCTTACACCGGAGCTATAAAATGCCAATCTATCAATAGTAGTAAGTCCCTCATTCAGCTCTATTGCACCCAAATTGCTACAACCGCTAAATGCACTGTTTCCTATGGTACGCAGGGAATCAGGCAATTCTACCCCCTTCAGCGCTGTACAGTTTCTGAAGGCCTCCTGCTCAATGCTCTGCACTTTCGTTCCGAACTTCACCTGAGACAACACACTACAGTCTGCAAACATCATCGTAGGCACATTAGTTGCTCTCTCCGGCAAACTTACCTTGGTCAAGCCCTTGCAATGGAAAAAAATCCCATTTTCAGAAGTTAAAATCTCCGCTGTTCCATCTGCAAATATAACCTCTGTCAAACTATCACAATATGCAAATGCATCTCCCCCCAAGGCACTTACAGAACCGGGAATGGTCAACTTACCACTTACACCGGAACTATAAAATGCCCATTTTCCAATGCTAGTAAGTCCCTCATTCATCTTAACAGTCTGCAAATTGGTACAATTCTGAAATGCACTGTAACCTACAATACGCAAACTGCTGGGAAACTCCACTGATACAATAGTAGTATTTCCCTCAAACACGGAGTTTCGAATCTCCACAACTCCCTCAGGAATAATTACTTCTGTTGCTGTTCCCGTATAGGATGTCAACACACCGTCTGTAATTACAAAATCTGCGGATGTACTGGTGGATTTCACCACACTGTCATCTCCGTCCATTGTACTTTCCGCTTCTTGTGTTTCCTCAGTTTCTGTGTCATCTGAGGCTTCCTCTGCACTCTCCGCCGGCACTTCTTCCACAACAACCTCTTCTGTTGCAGACTGCTCATTGGCTGCCATGCTGACCATGGAAGGTTCAAGCATTAATGCCAATGCCAGTACCAGAGAAAGCGCTTTTTTCATCCAACCGCTGTTGCTTCTCTTGTTCATTTTCACTTCTCCTTATTCTGTAATAAAAGAGCAAATAGCCTATTTTTTACCATATCACATTTACATTCATTTATCAATTTTGTTAACTTGTTTCATACCTTTAGTCAACAAGATTAATACCATACCAACCATCAGCCGGTGCGGCATTAAAAAACATTTTATTCCTGCGGTTCCTTCCCCGCCTCTTCCTTAATCCGCTTCATATGTTCCCTAATCTTTATCTCATAACCATTTCCCGTAGGTCTGTAGAACTCCTTACCGTTTAGTTCATAGGGCAGATACTGCTGCTTAACATAATGATTCGGATAGTCATGAGCATATTTGTAACCGATACCGTGTCCCAATTTGGCAGCTCCCTTGTAATGTGCATCCTGTAAGTGAGTGGGTATGGGCAGATTGCCGCTGGCTTCTACCTCCTGCATGGCCTCTCCAATCGCTACGTAGGCTGCATTGGATTTGGGTGCACATGCCACATAGGCTGCTGCCTGAGAGAGAATAATCTGGGCCTCCGGCATACCGATGCGCTCCACCGCCATAGATGCGTTGGTAGCCACCACCAAAGCCTGAGGGTCCGCATTACCCACGTCCTCCGACGCACAAATCATAATTCGTCTTGCTATAAATGTCACACTCTCGCCTGCATAAAGCATCCGGGCCAGATAATACACTGCCGCATCAGGGTCCGACCCCCGCATACTCTTGATAAAGGCCGAGATGGTGTCATAATGATTGTCGCCGTTTTTGTCATAGCGAACTGCACGCTTTTGGATACACTCCTGCGCCACATCCAAGGTAATGTGAATCTTGCCGTCTTCGCCGCGCTCTGTGGTCATTACACCAAGCTCAATGGCATTCAAAGCATGCCTTGCATCACCACCTGAGATATCCGCCAGAAAATCCAGCGCATCCTCATCAATCACAGCCTGATAGCTTCCCATGCCCCGTTCTTCATCGTATACAGCCTTCTTAAGCAGCTCTTTTACCGCCTCTCTGGGAATCGGCTTCAATTCAAAGATAATGGACCTGGAAATCAACGCACTGTTAACCTCAAAATACGGATTCTCCGTAGTGGCTCCAATCAAAATTACCGTACCATCCTCCACAAAGGGAAGCAAATAATCCTGCTGGCTTTTGTTAAATCTGTGAATCTCATCAATAAACAAAATGGTCCGCTTGCCGTACATCCCCTGCAAATCCTTGGCCTTGTTTACCACTTCCTCCATGTCCTTCTTGCCGGCCACAGTGGCATTAATCTGAGTAAATTCTGCACTGGTGGTATTGGCAATGACCTTGGCAAGGGTGGTCTTACCTGTACCCGGTGGTCCGTAGAAAATAACTGAGCTTACCTTGTCTGCCTTGATGGCACGATAAAGCAGCTTGTCCTTACCGATGATGTGCTCCTGCCCTACCACCTCATCCAAGGTCCGGGGACGCATTCTGGCTGCCAGAGGCGATTCCTTTTCCATATTGGTACTTCGCATGTATTCAAATAAATCCATGGTTATACTCCTCGTATTCTTACTATTGCCATTATAACAAACCCGGGGCTTGCTTGCAATTTAAACTCTAAACTTTCTAGTCAAACAAAATCTCCTCCACCGTCACAAAGGTGTACCCCTGCGCCAACAACTCATCTACCACCGCAAGCGCCGCCGTTACGCTGGTCTCATAGTAATCATGCATCAAAATTATCTCATTTTCTCCGGCAGCATCCACAGTACGCTTCACAACACAAGAACTGTTATCAGTACACCAATCAAGAGGATCAATTGTCCACAAAACAGGTATCATATCAAGCTCCTCTTCAAAGCTTTTATCCCAAGTCCCGTAGGGCGGTCGAACATAAATAACCTCCTCATCAATGATTTCCTCAATAACCTCACTGGTAGCCACCAACTCCTCTTTAAATTCCTCCCGATCCGCCTTGGTCAACTGCATATGGCTATAAGTATGATTGCCAATCAGATGTCCCTCCTCATGCATACGCTTAATCACATCCGGATGCAATGTGGCATGCTCCCCTGTCACAAAAAAGGTCGCCACCACACCTCTCTCCTTCAATCCGTCCAAAAGCTGCTCCGTATAATAGGGGTGGGGACCATCATCAAAAGTCAGGGCAATCTTCTTCACATTCTCCTCACCCATGCCCCGTCCAGCCGGCGCATCCGCAGTGACAAAATCACTATCCGCCGCTATTCTATCCAGCCCGTCCCCATCCAAAAACAGCGACAACCCCATCAGTATATCTATAACCAAAAGGATTATCGCTGCTCTTTTCATTTTCATCATGATCCTCAATTCAACTGTTGGTGCTGGTGTATCTGTGGTCGTAGGAGGCGCCTCCTACAATTACTCGATACACCAGCACGCCTCATTACTGAGAATATATGCTTTTAGATCTTAAACAATGCAATTTCGGATTTCAGGCTGTCCATATTTTCGCCCAATACATCCGCCGTACGATTCAGATTTTCCACCTTCTCCAGAAGTCTGTCCGCAACCTCGTTTACTGCCTCTGCATTTTCTGCAGTTTCCTCGATGATATCTGTGATATCCTTCACTGCCAGCACGGTATCTTCTCGTTCTCTGTCTGCGCTGTCAATACCGGCTGCAATCTCACGCAAGCCACCTACCAAATCATTCATTCGCTCTTGCATCTGTTTAAATACCTTGATTACATCTTCCACAGCCTCTGTCTGTGCAGATACCATAGCTCGGGCATCATTGGCGCTGTGCACACTGTTAAGCGTCTGCGCGGTAATCAGTTCCACATTGGTGCGAATCTCGCCTGCT
>JAZQFO010000187.1:0-4850 GCA_045539535.1 Acetatifactor sp. | reverse complement strand
TACCAGAGGTGGTGCTGCACTTTCCATAAAGGCTGTAACCGGTAAGCCCATTTTGTTCGTAAGTATGGGTGAGAAGCTCTCCGATATGGAGCAGTTCTATCCGGAGCGTATGGCCAACAGAATTTTAGGCATGGGCGATGTGCTTACCCTGATCGAGAAGGCTCAGGAGAGTATTGATATCGATGAGGAAAAGGGCCGCGAGATGGCGGGCCGTATGAAGAAGGGTAAGTTCGATTTTGAGGATTATTTAGAGAGCATGAAGCAGATGCGTAACATGGGTGGCCTGACCAGTATCTTAGGTATGCTTCCCGGCATGGGTATCAAGGCTTCTGATTTGGAAGGCGTGATTGATGAGAAACAGCTTGCTCACATGGAAGCGATTGTGCTGTCCATGACCAAGGAGGAGCGCCGCAATCCTAAGCTCCTTAATCCCCGCAGAAAGCATCGTATTGCTAAGGGCGCAGGGCTTGATATTGCTGAGGTGAACCGCTTTATCAAGCAGTTCGAACAGAGCCAGAAGATGATGAAGCAGTTTGGCGGCGGTAAAGGCAAGCGTCGCGGCATGGGTGGCATGTTCGGTGGCATGGGAGGAAGATTCCCTTTTTAAACAGTTAGATTTGAACGCAAAGTTCTTATCATATATAATACAACTTTTTTTAAAACATGGAGGAAAACAAAAATGGCAGTAAAAATCAGATTGAGAAGAATGGGACAGAAGAAGGCTCCTTTTTATAGAATCATCGTAGCTGATTCTCGTTCCCCCAGAGATGGCAGATTCATCGAGGAGATCGGTACTTACGATCCTACCACCGAGCCCAGCACTTTCAAGGTAGATGAGGAGCTGGCTAAGAAGTGGTTGGCAAACGGTGCTCAGCCTACTGAGGTTGTTGCAAAGTTGTTCAAGCTTGCAGGTATCGAGAAATAATAATCTAATCTTTGGAGGTGGATTATGAAAGAACTGGTAGAAGTAGTAGCAAAAGCACTTGTAGAGCATCCGGATGAGGTTGTTGTAACTGAGAAGACGGAAGGTAGAAATATCGTCATTGAACTACATGTGGCTGCCTCCGATATGGGTAAGGTGATCGGCAAGCAGGGCAGAATTGCAAAGGCAATCCGCACTGTGGTAAAAGCAGCATCATCCAAAGATAATACAAGAGTGGACGTGGAAATCGTCTAGAACTTGCTGATACGGCGGAACACGTGTAATGCGTGTTTCGCCTGTGTTTTTATATGGGCCGGAGTGCCTTTGGTAAAATAGGAGAATCAGATGGAAGACAGATTTCAGGTGGGAGTGTTAACCTCCCCTCATGGAGTGCGCGGTGAGATAAAAGTATATCCCACCACAGATGATCCCAGACGTTTTAAGCGTCTTAGGGAAGTGATTTTGGATACCGGCAAGGAGAATCTGACCTTAGAAATTGAGAGTGTGAAATTCTCCAAGCAGATGGTAATCCTGAAATTTAAGGGCTTTGATAGTCCCGAAGAAATTGGAAAATATCGTCAGAAGAGTATTTATGTTACCAGAGAAAATGCAGTGAGACTTGGAAGAGATGAGTATTTCATTGCTGATCTTATGGGACTTAAGGTGCTTAATGAGGATGCCGAAGAAATCGGTGTCTTAAGAGAGGTCATGGAGACCGGGGCAAACGACGTATATGTGATAGATTTGCATGACGGCAGGGAACTTCTCTTGCCTGCCATAAAGGATTGCATTCTGGACGTGAATGTGGAAGGCGGACAGATGAAGGTGCATATTTTGGATGGACTATTGGACGAGGAATAGATTTAGAGGTAATTTATGAAATTTCATGTTTTGACTCTGTTTCCGGATATGGTGCTAAATGGTTTGCAGACCAGCATCATCGGAAGGGCGGTAGAAAATAATTTCATAGAGATTCATGCAGTGAATATCCGCGATTTTTCTGCGGACAAGCATGGCAAGGTGGATGATTACACCTACGGCGGCGGTGCCGGGATGCTGATGCAGGCCCAGCCGGTGTACGATGCCTGGAAATCTGTGACAGATGCGAATTGTGCAGGAGATGTAGATGACGGGACGAGAAAGAGGCGACCCCGTACGGTCTATGTGACACCCCAAGGGCATCCCTTCACCCAGCAGTATGCTACGGAGCTTGCTAAGGAAGACGAGCTTGTATTTCTCTGCGGTCACTACGAGGGCATTGATGCCCGGGTGTTGGATGAGGTGGTAACAGATTATATCTCTCTGGGAGATTACGTGCTTACCGGCGGAGAGCTTCCTGCCATGGTAATGATTGATGCCATATCCAGACTGGTGCCCGGTGTGCTTCACAACGAGGAGTCTGCTCAGACGGAGAGCTTTCATCGGAATCTTTTGGAGTATCCTCAGTACTCCAGACCGGAAGTTTGGCATGACAAGCCGGTGCCCAAGGTGCTTTTATCCGGCAACCATAAAGAAATCGAGAAGTGGCGACTGGCTCAGTCAATAGAGCTTACGAAGGAACGGCGGCCTGATTTGTATGCAGCTTATCGGGATCAGGAGGTCTTGATTAAAAAGCTTTCCAAGAATAAACGGACCAATATTCATATGATGGAGGGCATTGCCAGAGGTAGGGCTGAAATACTTGTAAGTGAGGATGCAAATATTCTGATTTATGACAGGAATGCTTGTGTTTCCATGATTTTGTCGGAGGATGAGTCCGGCTTTAGGGACCTGGTAAGTAAGCTTCCGGTAGGATGTGAGCAAATTATTGTATCCGGATTTTTTGTGCCTTTGGATATTGTGAGTGATTTGGGTTTTGAAGTGGTTTCAGAGTGTAAAAATATTTGTTATACAGAGAGAAATCCCCTTTCCAAACGATATAAAATCCAAGGCGAGATGGCAGATAAAGCAACGCAAAACATCTTGTGGGTAAATCAGGAGTTGGAAAAGGGTCATGTACCATACAAACATGTTCCCGTACAGGATACAGATGAGCTTCAAATGTTTGAACAATTGGGATGTTATGTCTCAAAAGAGTCGGTTTGGCTCTTGCGGAGGGCATAACTGTTTACTTACAATAAGAGGAATGTAAATGATTGCATATTATTCAATTACACTGACATTGGTGTTTTTTAATCTTCTGGCTTTTATCTTTCGGTTTGAAGGCAAAAAGATAAACTATTATTTCACAATTTTAGGCCTGCTTATGACTTTGGATTGTGCGGGATATTTGGCGCTTGCACTTTCCCGGACACTTTCGGAAGCGGTGCTGGCCAATAAAATCTGTTATTTGGGCGGATGCTTTCTGCCGCCGGTTATGCTATCTGCCATTTGCGCAGTGTGTAACTATGAATTGCCGAATTGGCTTAGAAATTTGATTTATATTTACAGCTTTATCGTATATGCTATGGTGCTGACCACGGATATAAATGATTTTTATTATAAAGAGATATATTTGGAATCCTATGCTGATGCAAGCGTATTGGGTCATTCCTATGGTGTGGGGCATGCATTCTTTTACGTGAATTTATATGGTCATATGATTATCCAGATTATCTACTTGGCCTATAATTTGTACAAGAAATACTCTATCTCCAGAAAAAATCTCTGGGCCCTTGTGTTGCTGGAGGTTATTAACATCGTTTTATTTATTATATCCAGAGGAATTGATTCTGCAATTGAAATTATGCCTTTGGTCTATGTGTTAAATGGCTGGATACTTATTTACTTAAACCGCCGAATTTCGATGTATAATATTGAGGATAGTATTGCCAACTCCTTGGAAAACCAGCAGTCCTATGGCTATATCATGTTTGATAACAGAAAACGATTTCTGGGTTGTAATAATTTGGTGCGCCAGGTGATCCCTGAAATTGCCGGTTGTAAAGTAGATTATTCGATTAAAAATTTCTCGAAGATGGATGTGATTCTTGACAGGATCGATAACTATGCAGAAGAGGATGATAACGAGTTTGCTTTTGAAGCAGGAGAGATTCATTATCAGTGTTTTGTGCGAAGGCTTTGGCGCAAAAAGAAGCCCTGTGGTTATCTTGTTGAGATGCGGGAAGACACGGACAAGTGGAATTATATGAAGCTTTTGGCCAACTATAATTCTGAGCTGGAAAGCCGTGTGGTTGAACAGACAGCGCATATTACCGATATGCAGTCCAAGGTTCTTGTGGGAATGGCTAATATAGTGGAGAACCGGGATAATAACACCGGCGGTCATATCAAGCGTACCAGTGATGTGATAGAGATTTTGCTGGATACAATCCAAAAGGAAAAGATTCTTTCCTTGGATGTGCAGTTTTGTAAGGATATTATTAAGGCTGCACCTATGCATGATTTGGGTAAAATCGGAATTGACGATAAGATTTTAAGAAAGCCCGGAAGACTGACGGATGAGGAATTTGCAATTATGCAGACACATGCCGAAAAGAGTGCGCAGCTGGTGGAAAGTATTTTGCAGGGTGTAGAAGAGGAACATTTTGTGAAAGTGGCAGTGAATGTGGCTCGCTATCATCACGAGAAGTGGAACGGAGCCGGTTATCCGGAAGCATTGAAAGGGGAAGAAATTCCTATAGAGGCCAGAATTATGGCCATTGCAGATGTGTATGATGCGCTGGTAAGTAAGCGCTGTTACAAGGAAGCTATGAGCTTTGAAAAGGCCTATGAAGTGATGATGGAGTCTATGGGGAGTCATTTTGATCCCGGTTTGGAGCAGGTTTTTGTAAAGAGCAGAGAAAAACTGGAAGAATATTATAAAAATACGTAGATAATGCTTGCATTTATACAAAGCATGTGTTAAAATATCAAATGTTGTGAAAACGAGATGGTCCTCTGTTACAGAATGTATTAAGAACATCCATTTTATGAAGGAGGCTCAAAA
>JAZQFO010000186.1:0-12047 GCA_045539535.1 Acetatifactor sp. | reverse complement strand
CCGGTGCAGCGACTGTTATTTTGGCAATGGGTGCCGGCAAGGCTGCTGCCAAGGGTATTGATGAATATTTAAGTGGCAAGTAAAAGGATAGATAAACTATGAAAGTGATGATTCTCTGTGTAGGGAAAATCAAAGAGAAGTTTTACAGAGATGCCATTGATGAATATGCCAAGAGATTAAGTAAGTACTGTAAGTTTGAGATTGTTGAAGTGGCCGATGAGCAGACACCGGACAAGGCAAGTGCAGCCTTGGAAGAGCAGATTAAGGCAAAAGAGGCAGAACGCATTTTGAGTAAGATTAAGGACAATACCTTGGTATGTACGCTTGAGATTATGGGAAAGCGACTGACCTCGGAGGCGTTTGCGGATTGGATTAACCAGGCGGCTATCTCAGGTAAGAGCAGTATTTGTTTTGTGATTGGCGGTTCATTGGGGCTACATGAATCAGTGACCAAACGGGCGGATTATCATTTGAGTTTTTCTGATATGACGTTTCCCCATCAGTTGATGCGGGTAATATTAAGTGAACAGATTTACAGGGCTTTCCGTATTATAAGCGGAGAGCCCTACCATAAATAGAAATTCGGTTGGAGGAGATAAATATGGCTTTTTGTATCATTACGGATTCTGCATCAGATATTCCTAAGCATGTGATTGATGAGTATTCTTTACATGTGATTCCCACCCCTGTCACTTTAGATGGCGAGGACTATTTTGACGGTGCAACACTTCAGCCGGATGAATTTTATCGAATTCAGAAGGAAAATAAGGTTGATATCAAAACCTACCACATCAGTCAATTTATGTTTTATGAGCATTTTAAACCCTACGCAGAGCGTGGAGATGAAGTGCTGTATATTTGTTTCTCTACCGGCATTGCCGGAACCTTCCAGGCAGCTAATCTTGCAAAGGATGATCTATTGGAGGAGTTCCCGGATTTTAAGATTACGATTATTGATTCCAAGTGTGCGTCTTTGGGCTTTGGCCTGGTAGTGTACAAGCTTCTTCGTATGCAGAAAAACGGCGCATCTAAGGAGCTTATTACGGAAGCTGCAGAGTATTTCTGCGGTCATATGGAGCATGTGGTAACCGTTAATACATTGGAATACCTTGCAAGAGGCGGACGTCTGTCCAAAACCTCCGCTGCAGTAGGCGGTGTATTGGATATTAAGCCTATTATCATTGTGAATGAAAACGGTTCCCTGGAGTCTGTTGAAAAGGTGCGCGGCATGAAGAAGACCATCAGACGCTGTCTGGAAATGGTAAATGAGAAGAGCGCTGATCTTAAGAAGCAGATTGTGGGTGTGGTATACGGAGCAGATGTAAATGATGCCCAGCCTGTGATAGACGCACTAAATGAAATGGGTGTTAAGGAGATTTTGCCCGGTCAGGTTGGATGCGCTATCGGTGCACATACAGGTCCCGGCATTCTGGGCATTGTATTTGAGAATGCCATCGACGAAAAATATGAGGAGTATCTGTAATGACAAAAAAGCAACTTGCGCTGGCAATTATTGAGCGGCTGAAGGAGGAGTATCCTCAGTCGGGCTGTTCATTAACCTATGATCAGGCATGGAAATTGCTTGTCAGTGTTCGTTTGGCGGCACAATGTACCGATGCCAGGGTAAATGTGGTTGTGGAAGGCTTATATGAAAAATATCCGGATATTAATGCCTTGGCGGAAGCTCCTGTAGAGGAGATTGAGAAGATTGTCCGTCCCTGCGGGCTTGGCAACAGCAAGGCAAGAGATATCAGTGCGTGTATGAAGATGCTTCGTGATGTTCATGGCGGCAGAGTGCCCGATACTATGGAGGAGCTTTTAAATCTTCCCGGCGTTGGAAGAAAAAGTGCCAATCTGGTTATGGGAGATGTGTATGGCAAGCCTGCCATTGTGACGGATACCCATTGTATCAGGCTGGTTAACCGTATGGGACTTGTGAACGGTATTAAGGAGCCGGGCAAGGTGGAAAAGGAGCTTTGGAAAATTATTCCGCCGGAGGAAGGAAATGATTTCTGCCACAGACTGGTGGATCATGGACGTGCTGTTTGTACAGCAAGAACTAAGCCCTATTGTGACAAGTGTTGTTTGAACGATATTTGTAAGAAAAAAATCTGAAATATGATAGCGTAGTTCTAAGAGACATACAGGAGGTGCTAATTATGCAGGCTGTAATGGATTTTATGAATTATCTGGAGGAATTTAATACGGTTTCTGTGGCAGTGCGTCTGGTGCTGGCTACGCTTATGGGCGGCATCATCGGCATGGAGAGAGGTGCGACCAAGCATGCAGCAGGTCTTCGTACCTTTATGTTGGTATGTCTTGGAGCTGCTTTGGCTCAAATAATTGATATGCGCTGCGTAATGCTTTATGGTATGGGAGACCCTTTACGAATGGCACAGGGTGTAATCAATGGTATTGGTTTCCTTGGCGTAGGCACCATCATTATCACCGGCAGGAGCCACATTAAGGGCCTGACTACGGCGGCAACTCTTTGGACAACTGCTGTTTTAGGTATATCCATTGGTTCCGGTTACCTGTATTCCTCCATTATTACTTTTGCTTTGATTATGATTGTAATCAAAGCCATGGCAGGAATCAGTCGCAAGCAAATGCAGCACAATCGCCAGATGCAGGTTAAGCTGGAGGTTGCGGGAGGTGATGGCGCCAAGGGAGTGTTCCGTTATCTGCGGGAGCAGGGATATCGCGTGACAGAGATGGACAAGCAGCACAGTGAGGAATATATTTTGCTTAGTATGGACATTGATTTGGGCAAAAAGGTCAATCATGACATGGTGCTGGAGGCGTTAAATGCTCTTGAAGAGGTTGAGTTTGCAATGGAAATCTTTTAAGGTGTAATTCTTACACAAATTATAGCTGAATGCATACATTACAGTAAACCTGTGATGTGTGGAGAATAATATGGAAATTTATGTAGTGCAGTCGGGAGATACGGTAGATACAATTGCTGATATTTTTGATGTCTCTGCACAGATACTTATACAGGATAATCAATTGATTTATCCATATGAGCTTGCCGTTGGGCAGGCTCTTTTTGTTGCAGGTAAAGAGAGAAGTCCGGCGCGTAATTTGATTATCAGTGGTTATGCGTATCCATTTATCAGTCCATGGGTATTGGAGCAGACTTTGCCCTATCTTTCGGAGCTGCCTATATTTTCTTATGGATTTACTTATGATGGAGAGTTGATTGCGCCTCTTTGGGATGACAGGTGGATGATTCGTGAGGCCGGACGCTTTGGTGTGCAGCCGATTTTAGTACTGACGCCTTTTGGACCGGATGGGAATTTTAATAATCAGCTGATTAATTCAGTGGTAAATAATGACATATATAGTGAAAATCTGATTCAAAATCTGCTTACAGTAATGGGGCAAAAGGGGTACAGGGGAGTTGATATTGATTTTGAATTTATTCTTGCCACGGACAGGGATGCATTTACTGCATTTGTAGGTCGTGTAGCAGAGGCTATGAGGGCCAACGGATACCATACTTCGGTGGCTTTGGCGCCAAAAACCAGTGCGGATCAAAGAGGGCTTTTGTATGAAGGAAAGGATTACAGAGCATTGGGAGAACTTGCAGATCATGTGCTTTTGATGACCTATGAATGGGGCTATACCTATGGTCCGCCAATGGCAGTTGCGCCCATCGATCAGGTGCGTCGTGTGGTGGAATATGCCTTGACGGAGATCCCGGCAGAGAAAATTGATTTGGGTATTCCCAATTATGGATACGACTGGCCCCTGCCCTATGAACGGGGAGTTACAAAAGCCACAACCATAGGAAATGTGCAGGCGGTGCGGATTGCTGTGCTAGAGGGCGCAGAGATTCAATTTGACCGGCTGGCACAGAGTCCATATTTTCAATACATGGATAATATGACAGGGATTATGAGAGAGGTCTGGTTTGAGGATGTGCGCAGCTTACAGGCCAAGTTTGACCTGATAAAGGAGTTTGGGTTAAGAGGATGTGGGTACTGGCAGATTATGCAGTGGTTTCGAGCCAATTGGCTGCTTTTGGCGGAGAATTTTTATGTGTATAAAGGATAGAGGTGTTGCTTTTTTGATAGTGCGGTGTCATAATAGAATCAGGATGATTTGAAATAGAATGCAATAGGGAGGGCTGCACATGAGAATGTACGATATCATTATGAAGAAGCGTAACGGCGGAGAATTGTCTGCAGAGGAAATTAACTTCTTCGTGAACGGCTATACAAACGGTGAAATTCCTGATTATCAGGTGTCTGCACTGATGATGGCAATCTATTTTCAGAAGATGACTAAGGCGGAGACTCATGCCTTGACTATGGCCATGATGCATAGCGGTGATGTGCTTGATTTGTCTCAGATTCAGGGCATCAAGGTAGATAAGCACAGCACCGGTGGCGTGGGAGATAAGACTTCGCTTGCGTTGACGCCTATGGTGGCTGCCTGCGGTATTCCTGTGGCTAAAATGAGCGGACGTGGTCTGGGACATACCGGCGGAACCATTGATAAACTGGAAAGCTTTGAGGGTTTCTCCACAGGGATTTCCACGGAGCAGTTTATTGACAATGTGAATCGAATCGGCATTGCAATTATGGGACAGACAGCAGATTTGGCTCCTGCAGATAAGAAATTGTATGCCCTTCGTGATGTGACGGCTACGGTGGATAATTTGTCATTAATTGCCAGCTCTATTATGAGCAAGAAGCTTGCTGCGGGAGCAGATGCTATTGTATTGGATGTCAAGACCGGAAGCGGTGCCTTTATGAAGGCGGAGGCTGATGCCCGGGCGTTGGCGGAGGAGATGGTTGATATCGGTAAGGCTGCCGGAAAGCATACGATTGCTGTGATATCCGATATGGACCAGCCCTTAGGACGTGCAGTGGGCAATGCGTTGGAGGTTCAGGAAGCGATTGATACCTTGAAGGGAAATGGACCGGAGGATTTTACCAAGCTTTGCATGACTTTAGGTTCTCAGATGCTGATTGCAGGCGGCAAGGCAGATAGCGTGGAGCAGGCACAAGAGATGCTTCAAAAGGTAATTGAAGATGGTTCGGCACTGGATAAGCTGGCAGAGTTTGTGGAGGCCCAAGGCGGCGACAAGGCGGCAGTTTATGATCCCTCACTTTTGCCCAAGGCATCCATCGTCAAGCCTATACCGGCGCCGGAGAGCGGCTATGTGGCTCATATTGCCTGTGACGAGGTGGGTATTTGTTCTTTGATGCTTGGAGGCGGCCGGGAGACCAAGGAAAGTGAGATTGATTTGGCGGTTGGTCTAATTTTGGAAAAGAAGGTTGGAGATTATGTGGAGGCCGGAGAGGCGTTGGCATACATTTACGCCAATGATGAAACCAAGTGCGAGGCTGCAACCAAACGATATATACAGGCTGTTTCTATTACAGAGGATAAGCCGGACTGTGAGGGATATTCCATCATCAAAGCAGTCATGAACTAGGTAATGTGTTCATATACTGATATCATGAAGGCGGATGGAAATATAAATTTTAGAAATAATCAAAAAAACAATCAAAAAACAAATCCCAAAAAGGAGATGCTGCTTAAGTCATTACAGCTTCCTAAGGATGTGTGTCTGGGGGCTCTTCGTGTGACCCTGACAGGCAATTGTGAAGCCTGGATTGAGAATTATAAAGGGCTTCTGGAGTATTCTGAGGAAGCCGTGCTTTTGCAGGGAAAAAGCTGTCAGGTTCGTCTGGAAGGCCTGGGTCTTACGATTGATTATTATACCAATGAGGATATGAAAATCAGTGGTTGTATTCAGGCAGTCCGCTATTTATAACGGTGGAAAAGGAGCGAAGACATGCTTAATTTTATGAAACAGACCAAGGGATATCTGCGTATCCGTGTCAGCGGATTCTCCCCGGAACGGTTCATGAATCTGTGTAGTAACAGAGATATTCTGTTGTGGGATATTGTGCAGGCTGATGGAGGATATGAAATGTGCATCAGTCTGCAAGGCTTTTACAAATTAAAATCGGTTGTGCACAAGACAAGGACAAAGGTAGTCATTCTGGAAAGAAACGGACTACCTTTTTTGATGCCGGTAATGCGCAGGCGCAAGGTGTTTGTGGGAGGACTTATACTTGCAGTGGTGTTCTGGTATTTGTCCACCTGGTTTGTATGGGATATAGAGGTAGAAGGGAATTACCATATTACCACCAATCAGTTGGAGCAATTTTTACATACACAAAACATAAAGACCGGTATGAGAAAGGAAGCTCTCGATATCAGCAGTCTGGAAAAGGAGCTCCGCAAAGAATTTAGTCTGATTACCTGGACGTCAGCCAAGCTGGATGGCACTAAGCTTGTCATATCGGTAAAGGAAAATGATGCTCCTATTTTAAGCGGCTTAGATTTGGAGAAAAACATAACCGGAACGGATCTGGTGTCGGAGTTTGAGGGGCGTATTGTTTCCATGGTTGTGAGAAGCGGTGTGCCAAAGGTGAGTGTAGGAGATATGGTCAGTGCCGGAGATATATTGGTGGATGGGAAGGTGCCTGTCTATAATGATGACGGAACTCTGCGGGAAAATTTGTTGACCGATGCAGATGGAGATATTGTCATTGAGCACACAAGAACCTATCAATATACCTTGCCTTATCATCATGTGTCGAAGGTCTATACCGGACGGGAGGAAAAGCAGCCTTTTGTGCGTATGGGTAATGGCTTTGAGGGTAAAATACCTATGGAGGTAAGTTATCCGGTGTATGACTGTGTGATGCGAGTAAATCGTCCCATGCTCTTTGAAAAGCTGAATATCCCTATTTTTAGCGGGTCTTATACCTATCGGGAGTACCAGAATGTGGAGTGTAGATACACCCAAAATGAGGCAGAAACAATACTTTACGAAAAATTAATGGGATTTCTTGCAACTTTAGAGGAAAAAGGGGTACAAATTATTGAAAAAAATGTTAAAATAGATAAGGGTGATAATGGGTGGATTATGCACTGTGAATTTCTGGTGCAGGAACCGGCCGGCAAAAGTGTTATCACGGACAGGGGAGAAGATACGGTTGAAGAGTGATTTTACAGAGGGAAAAGGTTTTTCCATGAACATAGATATGCCTATGGAGCATATGCAGAAAATATTTGGCATGCAGGACAATTACATCAAGAAGCTTGAACGTGATTTCCATGTGTCTGTGGTTGACAGAAACGGTCATGTGGTAATAAGCGGGGAGGAAGGCAATGTTTTGCGTGCTGCAGGTGTGTTAAAGCAGCTGACTATTTTGTCTGACAGAGGCAATGAGATTGAAGAGCAGAATGTGGATTATGCCATTACACTTGGCAGAGAATCCAAGGAAGAGGCTCTGGCAGAAATAGACACTGATTGCATTTGCCATACCGTAAACGGCAAGCCGATTAAGCCCAAGACATTGGGACAGAAGGCTTATGTGGATGCAATCCGCAACAATATGATTGTGTTTGGCCTGGGTCCTGCGGGAACCGGTAAGACATATCTGGCCATGGCTATGGCTATTACAGCGTTTAAAAATGACGAGGTGGGACGTATCATTCTTACCAGACCTGCTATTGAAGCCGGTGAAAAGCTGGGCTTTCTGCCTGGTGATTTGCAGAGTAAGGTAGATCCGTATCTGCGCCCTTTGTATGATGCGCTTTATCAGATTATGGGAGCGGAAAGCTTTGCCAAGAATATGGAAAAAGGCCTGATAGAGGTTGCCCCCTTAGCCTACATGCGCGGACGTACGCTGGACAATGCTTACATCATATTAGATGAGGCGCAGAACACCACCCCGGCACAAATGAAGATGTTTTTAACACGTATCGGGTTTGGTTCCAAGGTGGTTGTTACAGGTGATTCCTCCCAGAAGGATTTGCCTGTTGGCACTAAGTCCGGTTTGGATGTGGCGGAAAAGGTGCTGAATCGGATTGAAGGTATTTCCTTCTGCAAGCTGACCAGTAAGGACGTGGTGAGACATCCTTTGGTACAGAAGATTGTCAATGCGTATGACAATTATGAGGCAAAAGAAAAGTCCAGAGGACGGGAGAAGAATGGCAGAAAATAATAAGAAAACAATGGGCACCATGCTTTTTGCAGAAATCGGTTGTATGCTGTTTGCTGCAGCTGCAATAGCAGGAATTTGCTTGTCCGGACTTGTAAAGTATGGTATAGACCGCGTGATCGGGTTAATTGTATTTATGGTGCTTGGTATTGCTATTGTAGGTTTTGGGCTTCGAAGAGGCCTTTTGATAAAGGATTTGGATTATGATAATGAGGAGCATCCGGGGCGGTTTTGGCTGTGCCTTTTGATGGCGCTTACGGTTGCACTTGCCTGTGTGTTTTTGCCTAAGGCGGCCTGGCCCTTTTTGCCTATATATATTATGCTGAGTCTTTTTGGAAGTCTGCATTTGGGCGTGCTTGGTGCAACCGTACTTTTAACCATCCCGGTGAGTCTTTCCGATGCGGGAATGGAAGTGTTTTTGCTGTACTTAATCAGTGGCTTTTTGGGGGCCATTCTGTTTCGTAAGATAAAAAGCGGATTTCGCATCGGGATGCCTGTATTTTCGGCATTATGCGGGCTTTTTGTGTGCGAAACGGCAGGCTGTGTGCTTGTGGAAAATGCCAGGCCAAGCCTTGAGTATTTTGTGATACCGGCCATCAACATTGTAGTGTCAGGTATTTTGATTCTGGGTATTATGAAATTCTTTTTTGGAAAGGTAATTTACAAATACCGAGAGGCTTATCTGGATTTGAACAATCCGGAAAATTCAGTACTTAGTGACTTAAAGCAAACCGATAAAAGGGCTTATATGAAGAGTATTCACACCGCATATTTTTGTGAACGGATAGCCATGAAGCTGGGCTTGGATGCAGATGCGTTAAAATGTGCGGGATATTACCATGATCAGACAGTGATGTCTAAGGATTTGCTTGTAGGTTATATATTTCCCCCTGCGGCACAAATGATACTTGATGAGTATGGGGCAAAGGATAAAGCGGTTACCATGAAAGAAACCGCTGTGTTGACAGTTTCAGAGAAAATTGTAAGCACCATGATGATCTTGCTCGCCAAATCTGAAGATGGGCAGTTGGATTATGATAAGGTGATTGAGGCAGTGTTTAAGCGTTATCAAGACGCAGGAAGCTTTAAAAATTGTGATATTTCCCTAAAAGAGTTCTTTACCATGCAAAAGATTTTTAAGGAGGAGAAGCTCTATTATGACTTTTTACGTTGAGTTTGACGAAGGTATTGTTAATGATTTTGACTTCGATACAGAAGAGATTGTTAAAAGTGTTGCAGAGGCTGTTCTTGATACGGAAGGCTGCCCCTATGAGTCTTGTGTAAATGTTCTTGTGACGGATAATGAGGGAATCCGTGAATTTAACAGACAATACCGTGATATCGATAAAGAGACAGATGTGTTGTCCTTCCCTAATATGGATTTTGAGGCGCCCGGAGTGTTTGATATTCCTGAGGAAAGAGAAGTGGATTACTTTGACCCGGAGAGCGGCGAGCTGATACTGGGGGATATTATTCTTTCAGTGGATCGCATCAAAGAGCAGGCGGAGAGCTATGGGCATAGTCGCCGCAGAGAGTTTGCATTTCTGGTAGCGCACAGCATGCTTCATCTGTGTGGATATGATCATATGGAAGAGGCTGAGGCCAAGGTGATGGAGGCGAAACAGGAAGCGGTATTAAACGGATTAGGTATTACCAGAGATTAACGGTAGGGAGAAGAGAAACGAATGAATCAAATTGAGTTCAAAAAACGACAGATAGAAATTATATCATATATACTAAACCTGTTGGTTGTTTTGATAATCGGCAATTTGTTAAAGAATAATGGTATTACATATCTTGCTATTGCGTTGGGAAGTTTTATTGTAATTCGTCTGGTAACCGGAAGTTGCCTTGCGGATACGCTGGGGCGTCTCCTTCGCAGCAGAAGCGGCAAGGGGCAGTTTAAGAATGCGAAGAAGCTTCGCAGAACTGCACTTATGACGGAAGGGTTGTTGGGCGTTGTGGGAAGTGTTGTTTTGTTTCTTGCAGCGAAACCTTTGGGAGAGAAGCTTTTTGACTTGTCCTATATTGTACCAATGATTCAGATTATGGCGCCGGTTGTGTTGGTGGGAACTTTATCCTCCGTGCTACTGGGATATTTTCAAGGAGAAGGTACAGAACTGCCTACAGTGATTACTTATTTGGCGCGTCCGGTTTGTATGCTTGGTTTTTCTCTGTTGTTTGTGAATTTGTTGAAGAATTATGGCGAAAAAGTAAGCGCCTTGCTGAAGGAGGATAATTTTACGGCAATGTATGCCGGAATGGGAGTGACGCTTGCACTGCTTGTCACAGAGCTTTTGCTCTTTCTGTTTTTGTTCCTTGTATATCGCGGCAGCCGTAGAAAAGACAGAAAAGGAAACGGTGAGGGAATGCGCACCACAGACACCTTTGGCGGTCAGATTGCCGTGCTGTTTGGCAGCTTAGGTCCTGCTGTGTTGAAGGCAGCGTTGGTAATGCTGCCTATGTGGATCGGACTTTTGTTCTATCATAAGCATGTAGCAGATATGCAGACTTTTAATGAGTATGGTGTATTTATCGGTAAGTTTGTACCGGTCTTTGGTTTTGCTATTTTGCCCGGATGGATGATGCTTATGGATACCTGTCATAAAATTGCAGGCTGTGTGCGCAGAGAAGAGCAGCGTTTCGCCAAGGCACACTTTCAGGGCGGATTCCATATGGCATTTGTATATGGTTTGTTTGGAGCAGTGTTTATGGCACTTTTGGCACCTCAATTGGCAGGAGCTGTAGCGGCTGACCATGTTGAATTATTGACCGGTATGCTGCGATTTGGCGGATACCTTGTACTGTTATTGGTGGTTGGATTCTTTATGTCCGAATTTTTGACAGCCATGGGCGGAAGGCTTTTCGTCCTGGGTCTCTTGGCAGTATTTAATCTGGTATACACCATTAGTATCTTGCTGTTTATGAATGGTGGTAAGACCGGTATTATGGCGCTGATTTACGGGGCAATGATAGCCGGCACAATCTATGTCATTGCTGCGGCTGTTCTTGCATTTATGCAAATACGTATAGCGGTGGATTGGCTTCAGGGCATAGCAATTCCTGTTGTAGCTATTTGTATTACAGGATTGATTCTTTTGTTTGCGTGCAAAGCCATGGCTCCTCATTTGGGCAGTCTGATAACCGTGATAGTAGGTTTTATTCTGGGGAATCTGATTTATTGGACCATTCTTTTGTTCTTGCGCAATTTTAGGGAGCAGGAGCTGGCATTTACACCCTGCGGCAGAGTGATTCGTGCGGTTGGCCAGATGTTTCGGGCGATTTAAATGTTGAATTAAATAACGTATAATTTCTGGAAAAAAGCTGATACTTAATTCCAAGACTTGTGAATGCGGGTGAGGAAAATGAAGGTTTTAAAGGGTATCAGCTTATTCTTTGTATATCCTGCAGTAATGTTTGTGTTGGGATTGTGGTGCGGTGTGCAGTTGGAGCATTTCTTTTATCCGGGAGATTTGGCACTTAATCAACAACGCGTCTTAGAGACTCCTGCTATTGAGTTCGAAGCGGATATTGATGAGCCGAAAGAGGAAGTTGCAGAGGTAGATTCAAACAGACAGACTTTATGTGCGGATACAGTATATGTGTTGGAAGAAGTGGATGTTTTGCGTGGGACTTCGGTGGAAACCCGGCGCAACCTTCCGGCACAGTTTCTGGGACTTGACAGAGAGCAGTTTATGCAGGCCATGTCAGACTATGAATTGGCACCGCCTTTAAGTGAACAGGAACGGGGCTTTGAGAGTCTGGAGGTTTTATCCTTTTCAAGAGAACGGGTAATGGTGCGGATGAATTACAGATATGTACAGCCGGGCCAGGATTTTTATCTGGCGGTGAAGGATCATGAGGTTGTGGTTTATCTGGAGGATAAAAAGACGCTTTATATCAGTACGGGTATTATGTTGGAAACCTTGCCGGAGCAGGTGCAGCTGGATTTGATACAGATGCAGAAGGTTGAAGGTGAGGCAAATTTATATAATTTTCTGGAGGCCT
>JAZQFO010000185.1:0-41666 GCA_045539535.1 Acetatifactor sp. | reverse complement strand
CCGGCAAGAAGCATTGCTATCATTTCTTTTGCCATAGGTGTTGCCCCCTTAATTTGATTTCTTTTGTGTGTTTAAAATTGCACGACACTCTTATTCAAATTATACTACATATTTCAAAAAATTCCACCTTTTTTGTGCATTTTCCTCTAAATTCCACAAAATTATTTATTAAAAAAACAGGAAACATGCAAAATCTCTGCACATTTCCTGTTTTTTACGCATTTTATTATGATTGGTTATCTGTAATAATCGATTCGAAGCGAAATCGTTCCACGGTAGGATATACAGCACCGCAATCGATACCTTTACAGCAGAAGCATCATAATCTCATTGGTTCTTGCCACAAATCTGGTCATGGCCTCTGCCTCCAAAGGTGCATGCTGAAGCTTAGCCAAATCATAGAGCTGCTCACAGATCATCTTGGTATTCTCACCGTCCTCGTGCTCGGTAATATACTGTACAAGAGGATGGTTGGCATTGAGAATTAATGTCTCGCCCTCACCGCCAAATCCGGGCATATTCATACCGGGCGCAGAGTACATCTTCATCATATCCTGCATACGTCTGGACTCCTCAGACAAAGTAAGCACGGAAGAAATCTTCTTGTTCTTAAGCTTCTCTACCTTGACAGCGAGCTTTTCATTTTTCAGAGCCTTCTTAATCAGCGCACCCAGTGCTTCAGCCTGTGCCTCCAGCTCCTCCTTCACCTTCTTGGAGGTCTTGGACTTCAGTGCATCTGTCACATCAGAATCTATACGCAGGAATTTCACGCCCTCGTTCTTGTACTCCAGCTGGGAGATAAAGTGCTGGACAATATTGTGGGTAAGAATCCCCGCATCCATGTTGGCAGCCTTGAACATGTTGATATACTGGCTCTGTTGCTGCACATCAGTTACATAGTAAATAATCTTCTCTTTTACTTCTTCCTCAGTCTCTTCCTCTGTAACGATTTCAGCCTCTACCTTTTCACCGTTCTCATCCACAGCAGACTCATCGGTATCGGTAGGCTTAATCTCCAGACACTCAGGGAGAGTCAGGTACTTACCTTCCAGATTCTTAAAGAGAATATAATCATTCATCTTCTCACAGAACTTGTCATCCTTCAGGCAACCGAACTTGATGAAAGGACTGATGTCATCCCAGTACTTATCGTACTCTTCCTTATCAGTCTTACACATGCCGGAAAGCTTGTCTGCTACCTTTTTGGTGATGTATTCTGCAATTTTCTTCACAAATCCGTCATTCTGCAATGCACTTCTGGACACATTCAGCGGCAGATCAGGACAGTCAATCACACCCTTTAACAAAAGCAGGAATTCAGGAATAACCTCCTTGATATTGTCTGCAATAAATACCTGATTGTTGTAAAGCTTAATGGTCCCCTCAATGGACTCATACTCCATATTAATCTTGGGGAAATACAAAATACCCTTAAGATTAAAGGGATAATCCATGTTCAAATGAATCCAGAACAGAGGCTCCTTGTAATCCTGGAACACCTTGCGATAAAACTCCAGATACTCCTCCTTGGTGCAATCATTGGGATGCTTCGTCCAAAGAGGGGTAGTCTCGTTCAGAAGCTCCGGGCGCTTCTGAATCTTAAGCTTCTTGGGCTCCGCTGCCTCATCCTCGCCCTCCTTTTTCTCGGGCGCAATCTCCTCGATTACCACGTCATCAGCAAGTTTCTCATCCTCTTTGATAATCTGGGTCTCCTTGGTATCTGCCTTAGACAGATAAATCTCAGTAGGCATAAAAGAACAGTATTTCTTAATTACCTCTCTTGCCTTATATTCATTACAAAACTCCAGGCAGTCCTCATTAAGGAACAGGGTAATGGTGGTGCCGACCTCGGCCTTATCACCGTCCTCCATGGTAAACTCAGTACCACCGTCACATTCCCAATGTACAGCCTGTGCACCGTCCTTATAGGAAAGGGTGTCAATGTGCACCTCATCAGCCACCATAAATGCAGAATAAAATCCCAGACCGAAGTGACCGATAATCTGGTCTGCATTGCTCTTGTCCTTATACTTCTCTATAAAGTCTGTTGCACCGGAAAAAGCAATCTGGTTGATATACTCATCCACCTCATCTGCGGTCATTCCCAGACCATTATCAGTGAAAGTCAATGTCTTTTTCTCAGGATTCACTACCACATCCACTCTGGCCTTGTAGCCATCGGGCAAGGTGTACTCTCCCATCATGTCCAGCTTCTTAAGCTTGGTTACTGCATCACAACCGTTAGAGATTAACTCTCTGTAAAAAATGTCATGGTCGGAGTACAACCACTTCTTGATAATGGGAAAAATATTGTCACTGTTAATTGATAAGCTGCCGCTTCTTACTGCCATGTAATCCACTTCCTTTTCTTTTTTTCTCAGTCGTATTTGTTTCTTCATGTTTCAGGGAATCTGATACTATGGCTTGAGGCACTATACACATCTCAAACATAAAGAAACAAATCCAAAAATATCAAAAGCGCTGCTTGCACTCTTGACCACTAAAATAAAGTTTAATCCCCATCCGAATAAAAGTCAACATAAAATTAGCACTCGACAATGCCGAGTGCTAATAATTCGCAAAAAATCTTTATTTTATGCGGCTTTGCGCATTTCTAAATTTTTCCTAAACTCACTGGTTACATCCGTAACTTCTATACTATTTAAGCTTGTACTTCACAATCTTGAACTTCACTGTTCTGGTGCCGCCATACTCGCCGCAGCCTACAATCGTCACGGTGGCTGTACCGGTCTTGGTATTGTTGGTATAACCTACAATCTTATAATCTCTGCCGTACTGCAGGATTTCTTTTGTTTTATTGTCTTTCAGAACCAACAGACCATCCTTGATATCCTGACCGATGTAAATAACAGGCTTACCCTCATTGTAAGCAAGGGGCTTGGCTGTAATCTTTACCTTGGACATTGATTTGGTGGCAACACGATAGGTTACCGACGCTTCCCCGGTATAATTGCCCATGCCGCGAACAGTCACGGTTACATAGGTGTCGTTTACAACCGCTTCTTTGCCGGTAAACTCTGTGCCGAAAACAGTCTTGTAGCCAACAATTTCATAGTCCTTACCCTTTTTCAGCTTCTTGGTGCCATCCTTTACAACCGGTGCACTCAAGTAGCCCTTCTTATCCCCCAGGAATTTATCTGCAGCGGTAACATTCAGCTTCTCTATCGGACATGCCACGATGGTAAAGTACACTGTCTTGGTAAACTTGTAGTTACCCTTACCCTTGATGACAACTGCCGGAGCCTTCTTCTCGGTTACATCTACAGCAGGAATCTTTTTATTATTCTTGTAGGACACCGTATAGTCCTTACCCGGCTCTAACACAGTACCATCCAGCTTCACAACTACCTCAGGCTTTGCACCCATTGCACTATAGTACGCAGTGGCTTTGCCGCCCTCAAAGGCTACGGTCAATCTCTCAGCTACAGAAGCATCTGCCACGATCTTAAAGGTCTTCTTCACTGTTCCGGTATAACCGCTCTCACCCTTAATGGTAATGGTTCCTGTGCCAACCTTGACATTCTTGCTGTAAGATACGCTGTAATCTATTCCCTCACGCAAAGTAGTCTCGCCCATTGTCAAAACCACTTCCGGGCAAATCTCCTGTCCGGTATAGTTTACAGTCTTCGTGTAGTCTGCCTTGACCTTATTAATAGCGGTTCCCTTAATCGTAAAGGTCTTGGTCACGGTACCTACTACGTAGACACCATCCTCTGCCACATTTTCAAGACCACGAATCGTCAGACTTGCCTTTCCGGCTTTGTAGTTATCAGTGTAAAAAATGCTATAATCCACATCCTTTACCAGCAACTTGCCGCCATAAGTAACCACCGGTTCCGGTCTTGCAGGTTCCCCCTCCACATAAGTATAGGTAGGCAGCTTACTTATTTTTAACTTAGATGCCTGCACCTGCTCCTTGTCCAGAATAATTAATGTGCTAATAACAGTTCCCTTGTAATTATTGATACCCTGAATAACCACTGCATACCTTCCGGGCTCCTTATAAGCGCCTTCAGAGGTATCCGTAGCCACAACCACATAGTCTTTTTTTAGCTTCAGTTTCTTGCCATCCACGGTAACTGTGGATTTAAAGCTCTGTACCTTGCCGTTCTTCGCCACAATTGTGGGCGTTGTCACAACATTCTTCGTAGTAATTTCCTTCGCCTGAATGGTAAACGTAGCTGTTAAAGTACCAATGTAATTGGTCTTACCCTTTACGGTAACAGTAGGCGCTTTCTTGACGCTCTTATCTGCTGCATTCACATTATTTTTGTAGCTTACGGTGTAATCCACACCCTCCGTCAGAATGCGATTTCCCTTGTATACCACCACAGCCGGCTTAATTGCCTTACCGGTATAAACCTGATCCTCAATAGGTGCAATTCGGTAAATCACATGAGTCAATACAATGGACTCCTCTAAATCCTTGGGAAGCTGGGTATAAATATTACGCTCCTTGTCCTCCAGCTCACCGGGAAGTACAACATCGAGCTTAAGATTCTTGGGGGCATTGATGTAGCCAAGCTCCGTACAACCGGTAAGCATCTCTGTGGCATCTGTAACTGCGCCAAAATCACAGCCGCCCAAATCAAGCTTGGTCAATGCACTACAGTTGTAGAACATGCGATAGGTATTGGTCACTTTGGAAGTGTCCAAATTACTTGCATCCAGCTCCTTAAGGGCTTTACAATTGTAGAACATCTCATTCATGGTGGTAACCTTACTGCTGTCAAACTCACTCAGGTCTGCCGTCTCCATCTTGGTCATATTATTGAACCAATGATAAGTATTGGTGACTCCTGTTGCAGTAATCTTAACACCTGTTACCTGACTTGCGTAATCCTTCCAGCTAGTGTCTGTATCTGCCGTTTTGCCATATGCACCGGTGATATACAGCATGCCATCATGCTCTATAATCCACTCCATCTGACACCAGACACCGGAACCAATTGCCTTATGTAATGTAACAGACTCTGTCATATTCTTGGGCAAAGTCTTATAAATAACTCCACTGCCGCTGCCGAAAACTGCAGGCAAATCCACATCAAGTGCCAGATTTACAGGTGTCTTAATCTGCTTCAGGGAAGCACATCCGTACAGCATAACATCAGCATCCGCAACTGCTGCCATATTAAACTTACTCAAATCCAGTGCAGTAACCTTGCCGCAACACCAAAACATCCGATTGGTATTCGTTACCTTGGCAGTGTCAAATCCACTGACATCTAATACCGTAGGATTAGAACACTTGTAAAACATTGCATACATATCCGTTACATTCGCCGTTTTGAAACCACTCACATCCAATGCCTTCACAGCCAAACATTCATAAAACATCTGACGCATGGTTGTTACCTTTGCAGTATTGAACTTACTTACGTCCAATTTTTCAACTGCATAGCATCGGAAGAACATATAGCTCATATCTGTAACATTCTCTGTATTAAACCCACTCACATCCAAGGCAGTCAATTTACCGCACTGACCAAACATTCCTGCCATATTGGTAACCTTGGAAGTATCAAAACCGCTCACATCCAATGAAGTCAGTGCACTACAGTTGTAGAACATACGATACATATTGGTAACCTTTGAGGTATTAACATTGCTTAAATTTATCTCAGTCAATGCGGTACATCCATAGAAGGTCTCGTTCATGGTAGTAACCTTAGAGGTATCAAAAGCACTAAAATCCACACGCTCCAACTTGGTCATGTTATTGAACCAATGGTAGGTATTGGTTACACCGGTAGCTGTAACTCTGACACTCTTTACCAGGTCTTTATAATCCTTCCAGATGGTATCCGTGTCTGCTGTTTTGCCATAGGCACCAAAAATCTCCAAGCCACCAAATTCGTTAATGGTCCAGTTCATACCGGTATAGATGCCACTTGCCACAATTTCTGCTTTCTTTAACAAAACTGATTCCGACCTATTCTTCGGCAAATCATTTCGCAAAAGACCGGTCTCCGAATCATTCAAGGCAACTGGGAATGTCACATCATACTTCAGATTTTTAGGGGCCTTAATTTCAACCAGACTCTCACAACCGGCGAAAAGGTCTGTTGGTTCTTTTACTACCTTTGCTAAACTAAATCCACTTAAATCTACTGATGTCAAAGCACTACAACCACTGAAGCACTTTTCAATATAAATTACAGATGCATTATCAACTACACCAAAGTTTACCGTTTTTAATGCACTACAATCTATAAACATCCTGTCCATCACTGTAATCTTTGACATATTAACATTGCTCAAATCAATCTCCGTCAGAGAAGTACAGCCCCAGAACATATTGCTGGTAGCCCAAAGTGCACTAGAATCAAATTCACTGAAATCAACATTCTTCAATTTGGTACACTTATAAAACCAACGATCCATTTCCTGCACATTCTTGGCCGTAATCTTTGCACTTAAAATCTTATCTGCATAATTTTGCGTCCAGCAGGTCCCTACTCCCGCATTTTCGTCATAGGTACCGAAAATCGTCAAATAGCCGGTCTCCATCAGTTTCCAGTCCATACCGCAATAGGTATCTTTTGCAAGAATCCCGGGCACTCTAAGTGCTACCGAAACAGCCTTGTTTTTGGGCAGTGCCGTGTACTCAACAAGGTTGTTGTCAATCATAGCTGCCGGAAGCGCCACATCCAAATTCAGATTCTTAGGTGCACTGATCTTCAAAAGTGCCGTACAATTCTTGAGCATATCAGTGGCAACCGTTACCTTGGACATATCAAACTGACTCATATCCAAAGCACCAACTTTATTACATTCCCCAAACATATAGGACATATCGGTAACTTTAGCTGTATTAAAATCGCTTACATCCAACGTTTCTAGCGCCATACAATGACGAAACATATAACACATGTTGGTAACCTTTGCCGTATTGAAAGTACTCTTATTCCATACAATTTCTTTCAAGGCTTTACATTCATCGAACATACTGCTCATATCAGTTACTGCAGATGTATTAAAGCTACTTAAGTCCAATTTGGTCAATGATGAACAACCACCGAATATACCTGCCATGCTGGTTACCTTCGCCGTATTGAATTGACTCAAGTCCAGCGTAGCAAGCGCACTACACCCATAGAACATATAGCTCATATTTACAACCTTACTGCTGTCGAAAGCAGTCAAATCTACATCTGTCAGATTAGGCATATTATAGAACCATTTTTTTGTGCTTGTAACACCTGTTGCAGATACCGCCGCGGTTTTAATCATGTCTGCATAGGTAAGCCAGGGAGCATCGGTACTCTCTGCTGTAGTAAATGAACCGTATATGCTCAAATGACCACTGCTGCTAATCATCCAATTCATACCACAATAAGTTCCCTGATAGACAGGCTTCATAAGCAGCAATGAGTCAGTTCGACCAATTGGCATTTCAGTGTAAGTATTGCCGTACCTATCCAGCATAGGTGCAGGCAACTCCACCACGGTTTTGTCCGTAAGATTCTTAAAGCAATAGACTTCCATCAAGCCGCTGCATCCCTCAAGCATATCCGTGGTATTCTGAAGCTTGTCCGTCTGAAAGCCTGAAAAATCCAACGACTCCAAGCTGGTGCAATTACGGAACATATAAGACATGTCCGTTACGTTTTCATTGGTCCAATTCTTAAAATTCACCTCCTGCAATGACCCGCACCCATCAAACATGTACTGTACACTCTCAACAGCTGATGTGTCAAAATTTTCTAAATTGGCAGTATACAAGCCAAAAAAATCTTGAAACCAGCAATCCATATCAGTCATCCTTGTCGGATTTCCTTCTACATTCTTTATCGTATACGTATATCTATACTTGCTCCAATCGCTGTATTCGGAATCTGTTCCATAAGTACCGGTAAGCTTTAACTTATACCGTTGACTTAAATACCATTTGATTCCATACATGTTGCCATTATCCTTAACACATTCCATATAAAAAGACTGATTCACGTTTTTGGGCAATGTCTCGTGGATATCACCATTTTCAGATACAAGAGGCATATATGTCTCAATATCCAAAGTAATGTTCTTGGGTGTCCAAAGTTCACTTAAATAAACACAACGATACAGCATATCATTTGCAGAAGTAACCTTGGACATATCAAAGCCTGACAAATTCAGTTTTTCCAGACGACAGCAGTCATAGAACATATAGTCCATATCTGTAACATTCGCTGTATTGAAATGGCTTAAATCCAACTCCGTCAATGCTTCACAGGAACCGAACATCCGATCCATGGTGGTAACATTTTGGGTATTAAAGCTGCTGATGTCTAAAGAACTTAGCTTTTCACATCCGTCAAACATACCACACATGTTCTTCACACTAGAGGTGTCAAAACTACTTAAATCCAGTGTTTCTAAAGATCTACAATCCTGAAACATAAAGCTCATATCAGTAACCTTTGAAGTGTCCAAATTACCGAAATTCACATATTTTAAATAGGTACAGTCCTGAAACATATAAGACAAATCGGTAACATTCGCATCTGCGAACTTGCTCAGGTCCACCTCATGCAAACTTGCACAACCAATAAACATCCAATACATCTTGGTAACCTTACTGGCATCAAATTCACTGAAATCTACACTATGTAGATTCGCAAGGGAACGGAACCATTCTTTTGTACTGGTTACACCGGTGGCCGTAACCTTCGCAGTCATGATGTTATCTGCATTTTTGGTGCTCCACTTCACATCATTCGCTCCCCACACACCACTGTATGTGCCGGAGATGAGCAACAATCCATTTGCATCAACAGACCAATCCATGCCATAGTAGGTGCCGCTGGCTACCACGTCTGCAGTAATCGTGTTATCAATTTCCGCAGGTCCCGAATTCACAATGTCCCCGGACGTCACATCGCCGGCTGTGACATCATCTGTGCCATCCTCCGTACCGCCTATCTCTCCCTGAGATACAGTCTCCTCCACATTCTCCGCAACCGTCTGTTGCACAGAATCTGCACGCTCTGCCGCAAGCGCCTGTATGCCGGATGCCTCAACTACCAGCAACACGCTCAAAAGCAATCCCATCCATCTTTTTGCCGTTCTAAATTTCCGTTTCATTTTGTCTCCCTCATCCTTCTAAATTTAGTATAAAACTCCTACGCTTCCGTAAAATACTTTTCATATACCTCAAAGAAATTATCCGTGGTCACGCTCTCATCATAAATCAATTCCACATCTTCCCATAAATCTCTGTTCAAATTCTTGGCAAGGGTCTGTACAAAGGTGTTGTACTCCTGGCCAAAGGCCTCCTGCTTGCGCTTTTCTATGATTTCCAGCTTGTTGGCATCCGTCTCTTCCCTATCGAAGGTATTGATGCACTTGATGATATGATACCCGCTCTCGCTCTCTACGATAGGGCTGATTTCATCCGTCTCCAAAAGGAACGCCGCCTCTTCGAAGGCCTCATCCATCTCGCCCTTGCCAAAAGAATAGGTCACATTCACATCCTCACTGACCTGTGCCGCCAGCTCTGCGAAATCCTGTCCCTCTTCCACTGCCTGCTTGCGGATATCAGCAGCCTTATCATAGACCTCTTGCTTTTTCCATGCAGATACATCCACTCTTTTGCCATCAGCATCCGTAGTATACGTCTTTAGCAAAATATGCTGTACCGTAATAATACGAGCTTCATCGTCACTGACCTCCGGATTAATGCCTGCAATCAGCTGCTCATAAACCTTCTCCGCCAAAGCATATTCCGTATAAAGCTTCTGAACAGTATCCTTGGTAACTCCCATGAGTTCCTTTTCTGTATCAGATAACGAGCTATAATACTCAGCCGCCGCCAGCGCAACCAAATCCTGCTCTTCCTCGGAAAGTGTCACGTTTCTCTCCTTGGATAACAGATACATGGTCTTTACCTGGGCAATTCGCGCCAGCACCGTTTCTTTTACGTTTTCCTCCAGCGTCACATCCTCTAAGGATGCATTCCAGATTTCCTCACCGTATACATTCTCGTATTGGTTCTGGATGGTAGTCAGATACACCATAAGCTCTGCCTTTTTGCAGGATTCTTCCTCAATACGAAAAATCTCATCCTTGGCAAATCCGGTGGTAAACACCACACGGGTACCTTCACCGCCGCAGGCAGCAAACAGCACTCCGATAAGCACCACAATTGCCACAATGGCAATCAATATAATCTTCTTCCTATTCATTCCTTACTCCATCAATTACTCTGTCCAAACTCTACTCTCATGACAGGTAAAATAAATTACCTGATACTCCTTGGCAATCTGCCTCATAAATTGGCCGGCAGTTTTCAGTCTCTCGCCATCCAAATTCACAAAAGAATCGTCCAGTATCAGAAAAGGCTTTTCCTGCTGATACATGGCTTCCACCAACGCTACACGAAGTACAATTGCAATCAAATCCCGATTGCCCGCACTGAAAGCGCCTGTCTCACGCAACTCCCCCATAGCCCTTTTGCTTACCTGCAGATGGGCATCCATGCGAAAGTCCTCCGCAGATTCACCTGCCAGCAACTCGTAATGACGCTTAAAGGACTCCTGTACCGGCCCAATATACTTGGCTGACAGGCTTTCCTTGGCTCTCTCCAGATAGGTGCTCACAAGGCCTATTCGGGTATAGTATTCCATATCCTTGGTCAGATTGGCCTGCGCCTGCTTAAGCTTCTCACGCTGCAGCATAAGCTCCTCATATTCCGCCCGGCGATCCTCTAACTGACGTCGGTACCCATGAATCTGCTCATCTGTCTGTAAAAGGGCATCCTCCGTCTGCTGCATCAGATTCTTAATCAGCTCCTCGGATTCCGGTGCCTCCGTAAGAAGCTTGGCAAATGCATTCACATCATTATTGTGCTCAAAATCCGCCTGCTCTTCCTGCAACTGTCTGCATTCCGAAAGGGTCTTATCATAGGTATTCATGCTATCCGCCAGATTCTGTAAGCCACGATACAAATCGTTTTCCGTCTGGCCGTACTTTGTCAGGTAATCTAAGACTTTCTGTCTATTTTGCCTTGCGGCATCTTGGGCTGTTGCCCACCTCTTTTGCTGCTCGGTAAGCGCCCCCAAGCGCTCCTTCTCCTCCGCAAGACGCGCCAGACATCCATTCAATGCATCCGCAGACGTTTCCCCATAAAAAGGCTCTATCACTGCTGCCACCTGTTTCTCCAATTCGAGCATCCGCGACTCGTATCCTGCCGCCTTGTAATCAGCCTCTCTGGCGCACAGCCTGCGAAGCCTCTTTAATTCATCCTTGTGGTCATATAACACATCTCTCAGATATAAAGGATTCTCCCAAGCTTCATCCGTATCCCATGCTTCCTGAGCACATCCTTCCGCATCCGAAAGCACCGATGCTACAAACGCCCTGTCAGAAGCCATATACTCCTCTGCCCGGAAAATCTCTTCCTCCAAAGCCGCAACATCTTCCTCTGTTCCCTCTGCCTGGTGGATTGCAATCATAATCTCCCCTGACAAAGCTTTTATTTTCCCACGTCCGATTAACAGCCAAGCCGCACCGGTTAACGCACCGATTCCACCTGCGCCAAGCAACCACAGCCCCATCTGTCGGTGCAAAATCCCGGCAAGGATTCCACCTGCTGCCAAGAGCGCCGCCCCTACAATTAACAGCCACACCGCTCCACGACGCGCATGATAAAGTGTCTGTTTTTCACCTTCCAGCTTCTGAATATTCTGCTCTCTTTGAAGCCTTTCCTGCTCTTTTAACAGCTTAAGGGAACGTAATGTTGCCCTTTGGGCACCCAGCCCGCTTTTTTGCTCCATATAAGCGCCTACACTTCGAATTCCATCCTCCAAATTCTGCTCCAGAAATTCCAGACGCTCAGTTAGTGTCTGCCCATTATCCGAATCAACACCAAACAATTCCTCCAGGCGCTCCTTCTCTGCCATTTCATTTTCATCAAGACACTTTCCTGCCGCCTGAATACGCAACTCTTCCAGCTGCTTTAACTGCTCCCGTCCGGCTTTAAGCTGCTCATCTGCCGGGACTCCGTTCCTAAAACACTGCTGTAAACGCTCTAATTCCCGACACTCCTGCTCCTCCAAAGCATATGCCTTGGCCTCCGATTCCTGCTCCTGCACAAATCTGTACTGCTCCTGCGCGGCCGCAAACGCCTCTTTTGCAGGCGCGCTACCACCCATGGATTCCAGCAACTCCTCCGCCAAATATTGTTTTTCCCTACGCTGTCCCACAATACTGTCATAATGGGCTTTCTTGGCCTCTAAGGCTTTCCTTTCGGTCAACGCTTCCCACTTTTTCTGTAATACTTCCTTCTCCCCGCCAAGACGGACCTTCTCCTGCTGACAATCGGTTAGTTTTTCCTCAATTTCCGCCATTGCAGCCTCTATGGCACCAGCCTTTCGAAGCTCGTCTGTAAGCTCCGCAACCAAATCTTTTTGTTTCTTAAGAGAACCTGTTTTGCGGCTTGGCGACATATTATTACGCAGATCCTTCAATACCTGCTGAACCTTCTCGTAATTGTTCATGTCATCCAGATTGTCTGCCAAATTACCGATTTTGGCATTGATACTGTCCGTTGCAAAGGTATCACTGTCATTCTGCCCCAAAAACACCGTGCGAAGAAAGGATTCCCGATTAATCTGGAACAGTTCCTCTCCGATATTGACAGTATAATCCTCGGACTTTAAGCCGGTAACATTGTCATAAAGGGCAAAGGTATCCTCTGCCTCCTTGCTGCCAAAGGTACGGTTTACCAAATAAGTTTTACCGCCGGCCTCAAATATAATCTCTCCACCGTATACGCCTCCCTGCCAAGGCTTGTAGCGCAGACGCTCCTTCTCTAAGGTCGCGCCACGTTTCCCCTCGCCTGCAAAGCCGTAAAACATCACCTTGATAAAAGCCGCCAGCGTACTTTTGCCCCAGCCGTTTGGCGCGTAAAACACCTGTGGATTCTCTGTAAAATCCACGGTGTAATCTGTCAGTTTTCCAAAATTATCTATATGACATCTCAGTAGCTTCATCTACTCTATATCCTCTCCTGCAAGCGCCTGTAAACCATATCGGATCACAGCCGCCTTGGTCTCCTCATCCAGACTTTCGTCCGCCTTTACCTGGCGCACAAACTCTCCCTTCAAGGACTCATCCAGCACAAAACTTTCAAAATCCACCACCAGCTTGGTCTCATCATAAACCTTCAAAAAGAAAAACAACTCCTCCAGCTGCTTGGCGATGAAATCTGTATTCTTCTCAGCCACCACATCCAGCTGTCCTGTTAGCACCACTTTTACCATATCCTTGGGTGAAATCCCGGCCTGGGCCAGTGCGTCCCTCACCACATCTGTCATGTCCGAGGAATGATTGCAACCGCTTACATCCACATACACTGTGTGCAACATTCTGGTCGCAAAGGACACAAATGTATACTTTACCTCTAACGTTTGCTCATCAATGTCCAGAAGTACAAAACCATGCGCTCCGCACTCGTCAAACCCTCTGCCCTCTAAACAGCCACAGTAGCACCATTTTCCGCGCTTGTCCAGCTCCTCCATATGATACTCATGTACATGTCCCAAGGCCAGATAATCGATACCTTTATTTTTAAGCTCGCCCAAAGCAATGGTTTCCGCCTTATTCTTGCTCACATAGTTCTGCTGCTGACCGTGAAGGGTCACAATATTAAACTTGTCATAGTCAAGCACCAAACTGCTATACAAAACGCCTGCATTGTCTGCTGAAAGCTCTGCTCCTGTGAGAACAATATTCTCCCCCTGTCCGGGATTCAGCACATAGCTTGTCCATGTCTCATCAAAAAGCTTTAAATTCTTGGGAATATCAGCCAGTCCCTCCAAGAAACCTGCCGCACTGTGATTGCCCTTGAGCAAATAGAAATCAATATCCGGATTCTTACGGATGGCCCCCTCCACGCTATGACGCACTCCTGCCAAAACACGGGACGTGTCAAACAAATCACCGGCAATCAGAATCGCCTTCACCTGCTCTGCGGCAGCATAATCCACCATACGCAGAAACGTATTCAAAATCTCTTCTCTGCGAAGCTTGGCCTTACTCTCATCCAGATTGGCCAAAAGCTTCGAATCCAAATGTACATCCGCACAGTGAATCAGTTTCATAAAACACTCCCTTAAACCGTCTTTTTCTTCATTACCTTGTCATAAAACAGACAAACACACAATGTAAACACCACCGATATTACAAGTACCGCAGGCATCATGAGATATCCCTTGGCAAATCCATCCCCGCAGAGATTGGTCAGCACATCACGAAATGTGCAATGTACCAAAAATACGCCCACGGACAATCTGCAAATCCACGCCGTCAGATTTGGATATTTTTGTCCCCAACCGGGCCTTTTCTGGCAAAGCACAAATATAGCCACCGCCAGAAGCACTGTTCCTACACCACAGAACAGATCTCCAAACAGACGCATTTCCAGCAATGTTACCGCTACTCCGGCCACCAGACAACCGACCCAGATACCGGTCTTTTTAGCCACCAGTTTACTTCCCTTTATCCGCAGAAAATATCCCACCAAAAAGAAAGGAACACAAGTAAACAGCCAGTTACCGGAACAATACCAGGGCGCACCGAAAAAGGTGCCAAACAAAATATTCATTACCAAAAGTACGGGAGCCGCCAATACTCCCCATTTCATCAAACCATATCCATCCAGCCAAAGTATCAGCACATAGGTGTAAATCATGCCAAACAGATAATACATCACACTGCTCAAAAAGGCAGCTCTGTTAAAGAATAAAAATTCCCAGACCATCTGACCGGAAAATACGCTTGTAAACCAATAAAATGGCGCCTTCCCGACCACCAGACACCCGGCAGTGTTGGCAAGCACACAAAAAATCGTTCCAAGAGCCGTTAACTTTACTATATTTCCAAGTGCCTTCTCTGTGCTTAAGAATCTCTGCTCATCATCCTCCTTGTACCAATAATAACCTGAAATCAGTACAAAAAAAGGGACAGCAAATCTTCCAATACTGCGCAGGATTTCACCCGGCACACCGGGCAGGGGACAATGAATCAGCACCACAAAGAGGCATGCCACTCCCCGCATGCAGTCCAACGAGTAGTTCTTTTTGCGTTTTATTTGTTTTTTAGTCTTCTTTTTTGCCATGGCATATCCCCCATCAAGGCATAATAATCCACCTTTTAGTATAATATGAATACATTCCGGTGTCAAACCTGCAATGGTGGGATTTGCTTTATTAAAAGTACTTCTTATAACGCCAAAAAGCCTGCTGTCTCACAGACAACAAGCTTTTTTATCCAACTCATTCTTTTCAGCTAAAAATTCAAAACCTGATCTCTCAAGGCATCCATCTTCCGATCCAGCGCGGCGCTCAATTCTGCACAGCTTAACAGCTCATCAGCCATCCCTTGTGTAAACTCAAAATCCTTCTTGTAGCGAAGCTGATGTTCCAGACTTGCCCAAAAATCCATGGCAATGGTTCGAAGCTGGATTTCCACCTTCATTTTGCGCTTCTCATTGGCCAGGAAAATCGGAATCTCCACAATCAAATGCAGACTTCTGTAGCCATTCATTTTCGGATTGGCTATGTAATCCTTTCTCTCGATTAAAGTCACATCATCTTGATTGAGCAGCGCATCCGCCAGCATGTACACATCCTCGATAAAAGAGCAGCACACTCTCACACCTGCCACGTCCTGAATATGCTCTTCCACGCTCTCTAAGCTGCGGGGCAGCCCCTTTTTCTCTATCTTTCTCACAATACTGCCGGGGGACTTCAGACGACATTTAATACTACTGATGGGATTACGGTCGTGCTGCAGGGAAAACTCCTCGTTGAGCACATTGAACTTGGTCTCAATCTCCATCATGGCACACTTATAATAAGACATCAGCTTGACATAGGGCTGGGACTTCTCCATCAGTTCCTCCCAAGAATCCGCCTGCAAAAGCTCTCCCGCTGCCATCACATTGTTCTCCACACTTTCCATACTATTTCCTCCGTTGTACACCATACATTCTCTATCATTACCACATATTCACTGCAAGAATTGCCATGCCAATCAACACCAAGACCACACCTACCACTCTGTTTAGTGTCAGGGGATTGGCTACGTTTGCAATCTTGGCCGCCACACGGGCCCATAGCAAGGTGAAAAATACGCAAACCAACAAACATCCCATATCCGGCATTCCGCCAATGGCGAAATGACTTACCGCCCCTGTAAACGCCGTAAATGCCATAACAAATACACTGGTTCCCACTGCGGTCTTTAACTCATATCCCAGCACCGTAGTCAGCACCAGAAGCATCATCATGCCACCACCCGCTCCTATGAAACCACAAATAAAACCAATCATCATACCACATAAAATGGATTTTACAATACGCTCCTTTGGCGCCACAGCCTCCATCTTCTCCTTGGTAGTCATCACAGGCTTTACGATAAACTTCACACCCAGCAGTACGGTCATAATCACAGAGAAATTACCCATGGTGGTATTGGGCACCAGACTGGCCACATAGCTTCCGATGGATGTAAAAACCAGCACCGACACCATCATCACAATGCCGTTTTTGATATCCAGATTCTTATTCTTCCCATAGGTGTAGGCACTGACACCGCTGGCCAACACGTCACTGGCCAAGGCAATACCTACCGCCTCATAAGCCGGCATACCCAAAAATGCAATCAGAATAGGACTGATAGCTGCCGCTGCACTCATGCCTGCAAAGCCGGTTCCAAGACCGGCTGCAATACTTGCCATCACACATACAATTACTTCATACGTACTCATTTTTTCCCTCCATAAAGCATTGTACGCTGAAACGACTCAAATGTAAAATGAAAAAAGTATAAAAAAGCTGCCAAATATGTAGACAAAAACCTCACTACCTGATTATTTTCCCTCTTATCTGCAAATTTACGCTAAAAGAGGGGCAGTTTCTCTACATTTAACCAATGCTTAACCCCTCTATTTTGCAAGTCCATCCAAAAAGAGGGGGAATGCTCTCCCTTCATTCGCTCTTGTCTCCCCTCCTATTAACAAATCTAACTAAAAAAGAAGGGATATTGCTTCCCTTGACGGACGTTCATGCCCTTCTATTAAACTTATTTATGCTCAGAAGAGGGGGAAATGTTCCCCACCAGGAGGACGTACTGCCCCTCTTTTTGCTCTACTCCCCACAATTAGAGGGACGGCTGGCTTCTATCCCGGCAGCGTGACCCCCTATTTTTAGTCCATTCTCTACAACTAGAGGGGGATACCACCCGCCCAATCGCAGCAGATAGTATCCCCTTCGTTCTACACACCCAATATCCAAATCATAAATGCTGTAACAATCACTGCCAAAACAGCGCTCCCCATGGCGAGGGCCACCTTCTGATAAGGTCGCTTGCCGGACTCTCTGGCTTTCTCAATCTCATCCAGGCTTTTCCCCTCAGAAAATGCCACAATCTCCTTGTAGGTCTGAATATCATACTTTTTCTTGTGTTTTTCTACACGAATTGCAAAATACATAGTCACAAAAAACAGTAAAAGATATACCGCCATGCCTCCCCATCCCAAAAACTTTGCCAACGGTATAGGCGAAATAATAACTGCGATAAACAACAGGGCATAAATCATACTGTCCCGATTAAATTTTACAAGTTCCTGCGCATCAATTTCTTTTTTCATGGTCTCAATATCTCCTTTGACTAATTGGTCAAGGGATACAGAAAACATATTGCTCAAAAGCAACAAGCTTTTAATATCGGGATAAGTCTTGCCTGTTTCCCAATTGGATATGGATTGACGAGAAACGAAAACCTTCTCTGCAAGCTCATCCTGTGAGATGGCCATCTCTGTTCTGAATTTCTTAATTTGTGCTCCAAGCTCCATGTTCTGCACCTCCTTTGAGCACAATCTACTCCTTTGCCACGAAATCTGCAATCAAAAGGCTTTGACATGCGTATTTAGGGCGTTGTCAAAGGGATTTGACACTCCATTTTTACCATATATACCTACTTCTCATAAAACACCAGCGTCATGCGCTCATTCACCACTTCCGTCTTCCCGGTGGCCCGATACCCCATCTTCTCATACAAATGGCAATTACCCTTCTCCTGTAAAATGGTATCAAGCTCCCAGTCAGTACTACCGTGAATCTCTTCTACTGCCAGCATTGCCTGCTGCGCCAGCCCCTTATTCCAATACTTGGGCAAAATAAACAGCGGCGAAATCCGCTTCTTCTTGCCCGGTTCTTTCTTGTCCACCACACGGATGGCTCCCACAAGCTCCCCCGACCACTTCAGCAGATAAAAATATGTAAACCGCTGATTCAAGCGCATAATTACCTTATCGATAGGCTCGCTGGCCGGGTTCAGCTCCACATCCTGATAACGCTCCAAAAGCTCAGCAAAAGCCTCCTTTTGCATGTTCCAAATCAGTTCCGCATCCCCCACACCGGCTCTTTCCAAAATCAATTTCTCACTCATCCGAATTTAAACCCTTTCTCACGAGCAATTTCTCTGGCAAAGTCAAACAGCTCCTTACCTACACCCTCACTTCGATACTCGTCCAAAACACCCATAACCGCCAGTCCAACCGTGTCTTTTCCGGTTTCTCGTAAGCAAATAAATCCTACAGCCCGGCCGTTATCCGTAGCTGCCAGACAGATTTGTGAGGCACTACATGTTATGTACTCCTCCCGCTCCTCAGCTATGTCAAATCGCTCCGGCAGAGACTCTAATATTTTCCGCACAATACTTTGCTTGGCCTCTGCCTCTAAAATCCGCTCCATAAAAACCATGTTATACCTCTTCTTCAAACTCCAATAACACCAGCCGATTTCCCAGCCCGGTCACCAGTTTTTTCAAATCCTTATACTTCATCCAAACTGACATGGTATTGTCATTGGGATGGACCACCACCTGCGTATCATCCGGCAAGTTCCTGTCCATGACCACCAAAACCTCATGCTCTGCATCATTCAGCACCCCAAGAGGCGAAACACTTCCCTGCTCCACGCCCAGGTATTTGTCCAACCGCTCTCCGGAAGCCATGCCCAGACGTTTCAGTCCTACCTGTTCATTAAGAGACTTAAAATCAATATGAGCCGCCTCCGGCACACTGACAAGCACATGATTTTTGCCCTTATCATCTCTTAAAAATAAGTTTTTAAATACAATCCCATCACTGATAATTCCGGCACGCTCAATTTCTTCCATGGTGAAGACCGCTTCATGGGATTTGTAGTGATATGCAATTCCCTGCTGGTCCAGAAAACGGAGAACCTTTTCTTTTGTATATTTTTCATTCATCATTCTCTAACACCTCGTTCTATCCTCTTCTATCCAAAAAGTATCACCTTTCCAATAATCCAAAACCTTCTGATAATATGCTTCTGAATCCGGATCCTCAGATTCCATTACCACATCTATAAACTCCTGCGGTGGCTTATATCCATGACATGTTATATAGTGATAAATCATACTCGGTGCGGCATATACGTTTCCGTTTCGTGCCCATACACGAATTTCATAGTATCCAATTTGACGCATTCTCCCTTCGTGCACTGCAACAGGTATACCAGCCATAGGATGTAAACACAAATCGCAAACATGAAACCCTCGATATACATTTACAGGGTATCTTAAATACTTCCAAATTTTATCAATAAATTCCTGTGGCACATCTCCCTTACGCACCGGTTGTCCTCGTTCGAGCCAACCAATATTGAAAGAATTCTCTTGCTTCCCCCCATAACAATACTTCGACAAATCCTTATAGTACATATTTTATCCTCATTTTACCAAAAAAGCCCTGCAAGGCGCCCCATCACTTCCCTTGAGATTCAAGGGCGCCGCGCTGAGCCAATACTTGCCTTCTTCCACCCCAGTCAGAACAATCCCCTCCAAAAGTACAACCTCCGCTCCCAGCAGAATCTTATGTACCTCCATGGGTGCGTCCTCCGGCCCTACAGTCTGGCTCTCGTTTCCAATTAACTTTATACCAGCTTCAGCAAACACACGAGCGGCCTCCGTCGTTACCACAGCCGAACCTGCAATCAAAATACGCTCTGCAGCTCCAACCTTTTCCGCTTTCGCTAACATCTGTGCTGCATCCGTCCCGGTTACATTCCCTTCATGACGGACCACATAACAGTCCCCCACAAATGCATCCAGCGGCATCTGATCCACCGCCTTGCCATCTTGAATAAAGTGAAATGGCGCATCCACGTGGGTTCCATTGTGAGCACACATGGAAAATGCCGTCAGGTTATAAAGGTCGCCAGCCTGCATAGTGCAGAGCTGCTCTGCCGTCGGTACCGGATCGCCGGGATATACCCTACCGGAAAATACCTCTTGGGAAATATCGATAATCATTTTTGTCTCTCCGTTTTCACTACTTTTACCAGGCTCTGTCCTCTCTTAACTCATTCCACAAATAAGTTACCTCATCCGTGTATATCCGCAACTCGCATTCTTTATTGTAGGGCGCTTTATCAAACCATATCCAACAGTCGTGAACCTGTATATTGTATCCCTTGTAACAATACAAAAACTCCACGGTGAAATCCCCTGCATTAATCGCTTTCACAAATTTTTTCAAAGTCCATTCCTTGCGAATTGTCTTGCGTTTCTTTTTCGTAAAAATATAAATTCTTACATCTTCCGTTCCTTCATTCGCCAGATGAAACTTCACCTTAGAAGCATCCGTCCGAACAGTTTTACCACAATCATTTTTATCATGCCCTGGGCAAACCCAAAAACCATCCTCATACCAAAAAGACAAAACACCGTCCTTATATGCTGCCTTATTGGCCCGACAATCATGTAAAGTAATATGTTCAACACTTGTATCCGAATGTTTATACAATATTATTCCCCCTCTTATTCTGCCAATTTATTGAGTGCCTCACCGGTAGCACGATACATGGTCCACTCATCCATGGGTACCGCCCCCACTGACAAATAGAAATCAATACTGGGCTGATTCCAGTCAAGGCAGGACCACTCCAGTCTACCGCAGCCACGCTCTACTGCGATACGTGCAAGCTCCTTTAATAGAGCCTTGCCGTATCCTTTTCCGCGATGCTCAGGATTTACAAACAGGTCCTCCAGATAAATTCCTGCTCTTCCCAAAAAGGTAGAGAAATTGTGAAAAAACAGCGCGAAACCGACCTCCACATCTCCCTCCAATACAAAGATTACTTCCGCTTTCTGCTTCTCAAAAATCCACTCTCTAAGAAGCTCCTCCGTAGCAATCACATCATCCGACATATGCTCATAATCTGCCAGCCCCTTGATAAATTCCAAAATCTTTGCCACATCCTTTTCTGTGGCATAACGAAATGAAGCCATTTGTTTTTCCTCCGTTTTATTCTGTGACAGCTACTGCCAAAAATCCGCGCCTCTTTCTTCAAAGATTCCCACGACCTTTTTGCAGTCTTCGCAATAATATCCCTCACCGTTTACATGTAGTGAAACACTGGTCTTTGGTACAATTTTCTTACACTCTGACTCAGGAAGCCACAACACCTGCTCCCCGGAATTCAACATGCGACCTCCCCAACCGCCGGTCTGTACCTCTCCTTTTTGCATTTCTTTTCCACAATACGGACAATTCATATTTCTTCCTCCTTAAACTTCCTACTTTGTTGCTATTATTTGTGCCAAATTGGCAATTCCCATGCCGCTTCTGTCTATTGTAAAACCTTGTCTCTTAAGCTCTTTCACAAGCGTTCGCATGTAAAATCCGTGAGATACCAATATACAGTCCTGCTCCTTCTTAAGAAGACCGCTAATTAACCGTGCAGCTCGTTTCCCGGTGGCTATGCGCCCTTCCCGTTGCCGTCTGCTTTGCCACAGCCACTGCAGCCTTCCTCCCACATTCCACAGCCACAAGGGAAGGGAAATCTCGCAGTCACAAAAAGACCTAAGGGGCACTTCATCAAGCAATTTGGTCTCTACAAAATCCTGCACGCCAAACAACTGCTCCGCCGTCCTGCGACTTCTGGACAAGGAACTTACATAAATGACCTCTGCCTCCCTTTGTATCTGCACATTATCAATAGGCACGATGGGTGCCAAATCATAAGCACTGCAAGCTCTATCATATCCCTTCGACGTATAGCATTTCTGCCAATGCATATCTACTTTGCCATGCCTGATAAGGGTTATTTTCATCAGTGAACTTTCCTTCCTCCAACCTAAAATGTCTTGACGATTTCCAAGCCTTCTTCAATGGCAGCTTGAATTTTCGCCTCAATCTCTTCCGCCGACGCATAATCCATATTCTGTGCCGCTACCACCTGCAAAGGTCCAATTCCCCAAAGCCATGACAGCGCTTTCAAGTAAGAAGTTGCCTGCTCCAGCTCATGACCCGTTGCAATGTCCATACCTCTTGTGGTAATAAAAAGCATTTTCTCTGCCTTGCAGTTGCCGTAACAGGTCTTATCATTAGACTTAAACGTCACATCAAAAATAGAGCAAAGCTCCAGAAAAACCTTCAGTGCCGCCGGAATGGACATATCCCAAAAAGGCGCCGCAATTACGATTCTGTCCGCGTCACGCACCATTTCCGCCCAGGACATCACCGTAGGGTCAATCTCACCGCTATTTCTTCTGCGAATCAAGTCCTCCTGCACAACCTCCAACTCAAGTTCATTCAGTGTTAGTATTGTTACGTCATATTTTTCCCGCAAAGCATCTACAATAGGCGTTGCAATGCGCTTGGTACGGGACTCAGTGTTTCTGATACATGCGTCAATATATAAAAGTTTTTGCATTTGTGTTCTCCTTAATAGTTGATTTCTTTCACAAATCTAATCCTCTCCTACGCCTCCACTCATTCCAAAATGCATCATAACCCTCCCTATCTATTCTGTCTTTCGGCATTATCTTTGGCGTGGCAGATTCATAAAAAGCCTCTATTTTGTCTGCAAAACGAAAAACCTCATGCCGATAATCCTCCAAATCTACAACCGTTTCTTCTCCCTCCTCCGTGATTAGCCTCACCTTGTCACCCTCATGAAGCACCGTCCAATCAATACCATTGGGACACCCCATGATATCCACTTCTGTTAAATCATTTTTGGCATACATGGAAAACCCACAACAGGGAAGCATCTGATTCCCCTTATAGATAATATGGTCCTCTGTCAAGCTCTTTAAAAGATACAAAGCTGTCGCACTGACCGTGGCGTCATACTCCAAAATTTTGCCCCCTATAGTGGCCACCGCATGACCATGTAAGCATAAATCCTCCGCATCATTCACACGACCACCAATCCATGTCAAATTGTCTGCATCTATTTTAAAATTTCCCATTTACTTGCCTCATTTACATATAAATCCTCTAACATTCCAAGACTATCCCCATGCATCATATTCTATCGCTTCTCTCTTCCAATTCTTTTTATCTTCGCCACTGCCTTACTCACCACCGGGCGCACAGGGCGCATCCAAAGCCAGATTCCCGTAAGTACCCGGTATATAGGATTCTTCACAGAAATCTTCTTACTCTTACGTACCATGCCAACCATAATGCCCTTTATCTGGTCCGGGCGAAGAGGGCCTTCTATTTCTTTCTGATTATCGCCCACAAGGTAAAACCTGTCTCCTTGCCTCTTCCATACGCGGTGCAGAACTAAAATACCTTGATCTCTGCGATACAACACCACATCTCCGCGCTTAAGTTTAGAAACATGTGTAAAATCCCCCTCACCGGTCCCTTCCACGCGCACCGGCGCCACTATAGCTTCATCCCTCCCCGGCACCAAAACAGGATACATGCTGTATCCCCGGGGTTTAATCTGTATCCTATTTCCTTCTGCTAAAAGCTTCTCTATATCCTGTTCGTATTTTTGCATAAACCTAACCTTCTGTCCACACATATGACGCAACATCTGCTCAAAACCATATCACTTCTTATTCTAGCATTTTTATAGGAATAATGCTATAATTACTTCATGTATTATTGGGAGGTTTTCATGAAGAAAAACGATAGCTTTTCCTTAACTGAAATTGCAGGAGTACCATACCTTTTGCCCTTTGGCCAGATGATTGCAGACCAAAAACGTGGCATCAGGTTGAATGAAACCGGAATTTTCCTATGGAAACTGTTAGAACAGGAGCGCTCCTTAGACGAGTTAATTCGTCTGTGTGCGACATCCTATGAGGTGACAGCAGCTGATGAACTACAGGAGTTATCTGCAGATATCTCGGCATTTGTATCTGATTTGGCACGACGCGGAATCGTGACCAATAAAGAGAATACCGCCTTTCAACTTCCTTGCGAGAAAACTTTATGCATTGGTGGACTCAATATCAAACTAAGTGGCCCCGCAGAGGTTTTTTCTCCCGGCTTTGACCCCTACTGTACGGATTCCTGTGATAAAATACATATGTCAATTGAGATTCTATACGGTTCTCCCCGTATCAAACAAAACGGAACCATATTGCTGCGCAATGAGGAATTTGTTGTTATCGACAATGCAGATGAATATATTTTACTGTTTCCCATGACGCCACAGCTTCGGGAGGCACACCTTTCAAAAGATGCAAGCTGCGCCCAATTTTATTGTATACCTCCTTATACAGATGAATTTCGCGAGAATTTGTTCCACGCAATCCGTATGGTCTATCTGTATTTGGCCCAGAAGCATAACATGATGGTGATTCACTCCGCCTCTTTGCTCTATCAGGGGAAAGCATGGTTGTTTTCCGGTCCGTCCGGCACCGGCAAATCTACCCACACCAACCTGTGGAATCAATTATTTGATACACCGATATTAAACGGGGACCTAAATCTTCTGTCTATAGGAAACGGTCAACCGGTTATCCATGGTCTGCCCTGGTGCGGCACTTCCGGTATATCAGACACCGGAACATACCCCTTGGGCGGTATTACGATTCTCAAAAAAGCTCCCGGAGACACTGTGGAAGAATTATCTGCAGACCGCAAACAACTCTCTGTGATGAATCGTTTTATTTCACCTTGCTGGAACCGGGATATGTTAGCGCAAAATCTGTCCTTTGCCCAGTCCTTGGCTGAACACATTTTAATCTGTCGCCTGCACTGCACTAAAGAGGATTCTGCCGCGTACACCATGAAAGACTATATTGACAGCTACATAAAGAAATAGATACCAAAAGAGGTTTTTAGGACAATCCTAAAAACCTCTTACCATTTCATCAATCTCTTCTTCAGTTAATACAACACATTTCTTATCCCGAATGGCATATACTCTGGTACATGCACTAAGTACTGTAGGACGATGCGTTGTCACAATGCAAGTTCTGGGATGCTCATCCTGCATAATATTTCTAAGAACCTTCCGCTCCGTTGCCACATCAAGTGCTGAGGTAGCCTCATCCAGAAGCAAAATAGGACTTTCCCTAAGCAATGCCCGGGCAATAGATAAACGCTGAGCCTGCCCTTCGGAAAAGCCACCGCCTCGTTCCTTCACAGCACTGTTAATCCCCTCGGGAAGCTTCTCTACAAATTCCCATGCACATGCCATTTTCAACGCCTCTACGATTTCCTCATCCGTAGCATCCTGCTTTACATTTCGCATATTTTCTGCAATCGTACCGGAAAACATGGTATTGCCCTGAGGCACATAGGAAAACAGCTTTCTGGTAGAGGGGGTAAGCCGTACACGATTATCCTCTCCCGTCTGTCCTGTCAGATAAGCGAAACCGTCCTTGGTCTGCATCAATGACAAAATCAGACGCAGCATGGTAGTTTTACCCTCACCTGAGGGCCCTACCAGTGCAATAATCTCGTTAGGATTCACCTCCATAGATGCCCCTGCGAACACTTCTGTACCGTTCTGATAGCCGTATGCCACATCTTTCATTTTCAGGCTGATACCGTGCTCTTTATTACGCTGCCAAAAAGCCTCAACCACATCATTATCACTATAGTCTTCGCGCGGCATCTCCACAATATCCATAAGACGTCCTGCCGAAGTAGTAAGACTGATAATCGTTGGAATGAGAGATGTCAGGTTATGTAAAGCTCCTGTCAAGGTTCCTGACAAACTCAAAAACATCGTCATGGTACCATAAGAGATTGCCCCGCTCCACACACGGTAAATTCCCCAACCATAAGCAGAATAACTTACCAACATATTTACAATGGACAAAATCAAAGAAGTCCCCATGGACATTCTCTGAAACTCCAATCGCATATCGATATATTCCTTCTGCAGATTCTTTAACTTCTGTACATAATAACCAATCAAATCAAAGGCCTTAATGGTCTGTACGTTGGAGAACGCCTCCTGATTGAATCCTGACATTTTTGCTGACATGGCCGCACTTCTTTTATTATTGTTTACCATGCGGCGCATCAACGTCTTGGATAAGATCATGCTTACAGGCATACCTAAAAAAGCCAACAAGGCAAATGTAATGTCCTGGTACGCCACCACCACAAACGTGCTGATAAATCGAAATACAAAAATAATCATATTGGGAACAAAACTCAAAACTCCCGCAGCAATATTTCCGGCGTCATCTCCCCATCTGGTTAATAAATCTCCTGTATGGTAATTGGATAAAGCCTCCCAATCCGTAACAAGAATCTTGGAAAAAATATCAGACTTAATCTCCGCATTCACTTTCATGCTAATCCAGCCCGAAGCGTAGGAAGACACCTGATTCACCAAGGTATTACCGATGTTAAAACCAATCATAATTGCAAAGGTCCGTACAATGGCTCCCGTTTCGTATCCGGTAATAATATCCACCAATTCCTTGGATATCCAACTGGAAATCAAGCTAACTACCGTCCCCAGCATTCCCAGCAAAGTATAAAATACCATTGCCCCCCAATACTGCCTCACGTACTGATAAATCCACTTTGTCTGTTTCCACATCTCTTGAAGACGACCGGACTTTATTCGATTTAAATAAAAATGAATTCGTTCCTTCACCTTATAAATTCCTTCGTATTACATCAAAAGTCCCTGTGTACAATTGTACACAGGGGCATTTCTACTTACCAATTCATTATATGATTACACTCTAACGCTAAACTGGTTACTTCCAATGCTGTATCCGCTGCATTACCCACTACTGTTACTACCAAATCTCCAAGTCCGATTTTATCTTTGGGATTCTGTGTATAACCGTAAGAAACTCTAATCTCTGTTGTTCCATCGCCACTCTGGTATGCACCGCTGGAGCTAACGTAGTTCACCGGCTTATCAAAGGTTACAACCAGAACCTGAGCAGAACCACCATGGCCATCCATCTGATCCGCCATATGCTCACCATCAAACTGGAAGATATGGTTCAATCTCTCTCCCTCCGGATACTGGTGGCCTGTAATTACAACTTTATAGCACTCAGAACCACTAGCTGCATATACACCCTCAGCCAAATCCTCATTTACCAAAACAACCGGCTTTTCATACTTTTTCATAATCTCTCCTCCTTGAACAATAAACATATTGCCTCTTAAATAATTATCGTACATTTCTTAGTGTCTTGTCAATAGAAAAATGTCGATTTTTCCTTGATTTTATCAAGTTTTCCATAATTTCATCTGACGAATAATCGCACTTCTTTGAGATGCTTTGCTTAATATCTGTTTTGTAGATACATTTCGTACTTTTCTATTATTTTTCATGAAATTTATCAAGGTGACAATCCACAGCACAGGCCAAAACAAAAAGCATTTTCCGGCACGAGGAAAATTCAATCTCATTTGATGATGAAATTCCCTAAAGTAATCCCATACAGAGCTACCACGCATTACCACCATGCGGTCCGATGAAGAATTGCCGAATTCCTCCGCCTCTAATACTTCCCTCATGAATTCTTCTACATCATACTCAGAACCCATTTCCATAAAAAAAACGCGTTCCTCATTCAATCCCAGATAGGTACAACATGTGCGTGTTACCATATCAGAAAATCCCTTCAATCCGCACTCTCGCACCAATCTCGAATAAATTTCACATTCTTCTTTTGCTACCTCTCTATTCCAAAATACTACCCAGTCACACAACAATTTCAATCCGAATCCCGCTCGCAAAAAATGCTGCAACATGTGAAGCAAAAGCTCATAGGCGTGATAACCGTCCTTTAACACCGGTAACGTCACACCCATAATTTCTGTATCTACAATCTGTTCTTTACACTTTGCCACTAATTTTTCAAGAAACTTATTAATCTTGCCGTGGTCAAAGGGTTCTGCAAGCAGCGTATGCACCTCTACATCAATTCCCCCCGCTGTTTCATAAGCCACATGATGCAACGCATGCTGACTTTCCTTACGGATACAGTTGCAGCACTCCAAAATCTTACAACATAAGTCCAATTGTTCCGGGTCTGTTAACAGCAAATCCACATCTCCTGACTTTCTGTATTCCGGTACAGGATAAAACTGGGCTGTGGCCGCTCCCTTTAATACAATCGTCTGAATGCCCGCTTCCCTTAATTTGCCCACCAAATATTTGGTTAAAAATAGCAAACGATAGCTTTGTTTTGCTCCGCTGATTGCCGCATTTTTCGTTGCGGACTGTATCATTTGAGGACACAGTGCTTCATCTTCTCCGCATATCGGATATATAAGGGATAAAACACTATGCTGCTTTGCAACCAACAACACCTTGTTCCAATCTGCCTTAATATCCTGCAACCCGGTAGTATTGCTGTCTCCATCGGTTAATGCATCTTTCAAAAGCGCAAGCAGCAAATCATTTTCCGTTCCAAATCCCATTCTACTTCCTCCGCCTTTTTCTCAGGATTTCCAGTCCCTTTTGCCATAGTAACCTAAATTCCTTTGTCCGATGATATAACACCAGATACACCGCATTTACCACTCCAAAACTGATAATCATGCGCCCAAAACACAGCACCCAGACATTGCCGGTAAGCAGTCCGCACAACCAATGAACTCCCACTCCCAGCACAATTGTTACACCCGCATATAGACCATACTTCATAAAAAACGGCACGCAGGAAGTCTTCAGTCTGTATTTATACAACACATAAGGTTCCACCCATAAAGAGGTGGTCACTGTACTTATCAAAGTTCCCATAAATACACCCACGGTTCCGCAATAATGCCCCAATATCAGAGAAACTACCAGATTGATAGCAGCCTCCGCCAACGACTTGTATCTGTCATAGCGAAAAAGCCCCATAGAATCCCTAAACACAAGCGTAGCCTGCCGCATACCTGTCAGATAAAAATTCACACAAAGTATCAGTGTTACACTTGTCGGAAAAATATACTGTTCACCAAAGCTGATTCCCACAAATAAATCAACTGCCTCAAACAGACAAATCGTTGCCATTCCAAACATCCACTGACCCACAAAAAAGGATGCGTCAAAGATTTTATGAATCCGCTCCCTGCTCTCTTCCACCCCCATATTACCCACACTGGCGGTGATACCTTCAAATATTTGATTCAACACTTGACGCACAGAACCAATTACCAGAAAATAGTTGGAATATCTTCCCACATTCAACGTGCCTACCAAAGCAGAAAGCAACAGATTGTCCGTATTGTTTACAATCACATTTCCCACCTTATGCATCAGCATGGCCCGGATATTCTTATAGATACCATTCTTCTCTTCCTTTGGAAGGGGCATCACATTTTTATCCTTCAGATACGGATACATTTTATCTGCCTTACAGGAAATACAGATATTACCTGCTATGGTACAGATAATCAGCATGGACAGATACAAAATATAATTCCTTGTCACCAAAAGCACAATAATCTGCAGTGCATTGTGCAATATCTGAAAAGCCATCTGATACAGCACCGTGATATAGCTAAGTTGGTGTGCATCAATCAATGTCTTCTTGTATATCAACAGGTAGGACACTACCGAATTGGCCAGATACATCAGGTAAATCAGCACCAGATGGTCCACGTCCGGCTGATCTTTAATGAGCACATCCATAAAGGGAATTACCATAAGACCTGCCACACACACAATCCCGGCTACAATGCGGTAGAAATTCTTGTACATCTGCATCAGGGATTTCTGTTTCTCGATATCCTTCCCTGCAATGGGCTTGTACAGCGCATAAGTAATGGCCGTTCCCACACCCAGCTCTGACAGTGCCAGCACATTCAGAATATCTGTGAACAGACCATTGATTCCCACATAATCCGTGCTAAGAGTATGCGTAAAAACCACTCGGGATATAAAGCCCAGCAGAATGGCCAAGATTCTGCCTACCACAGCTGCAGTAGTATTGCGGGCAGAATGTTCGGTTCTGCTCCACTCCTCCCTATTCAGTTCCTCAGACTGATGCACGCTCAAAGGACGATACCTCCGGTAAAATCTTTCTAAAGCTGTCCTGTAATTCCTTCTTTACCCGTTCAAACTCACTGCCAATATTGACATCATTTACACAAATAATTTTCTTTTTCTGCTTACGAATCGTGTTGTAAAGCTTTTTATTACTTGTTCCAATGTTAAAATACGCAAAATCCTTCAGTACATTGGTAGGCACAAAATTGTTGGATAGCTTCTGCCACTCTCTAAACAGATACGGTGTTAAATCCGAATTGCATCTAAAACGGTTGTGAGACATGGCTTCCAATGCCTCTCTCTCATTCTCCCAAACCTCCGTAAAAGTAGTCTTACAAAAGGGAAACGGCCCATGTACCGTATAAAATCCGGTGTAAAGGGGAAAGGCCAGCTCCAGCAGATTATAACAAAAATACAAAGGAGGATAACCAAGTTTAAAGTAATTACCGGGATGAGCCTTCACATTCTCCCGCTTATTGAAATACTTACATAACACTAAGGAATTATTCATATATAAGTGAGACATCACCGGATTTGAAGGATTAGCTACCACCGGCTGAAATGCCAGCATGTCCCTGGGTTTGCCGTCCTTGAAAAACATCTCTGGCTTCACATCACCAATCAACAGAAAATCGTCATTGAAATACACAAAATTCTCCGACAATCCGGGTATCTTATGCATATAAATCTCTATCAGATTGCTATTAAAAACCGGCAGATACTCCTTGGGAATATAGTCCTCATGTCGCACAATATGAAGCTTTTCATGGTCCGTATTCAGCCACTTCGGCACATGCCCCCAAGTTACAAAATGAATCTTTCTAACCCAGGGTGCAAACTTCTCCACACCACGGAACCAGAATTTTAAAATATCCCAGTCCCTGTAACGCTCCTCATTGTCATCGATTCCCGTTGAACCGTCATACTCAGCTTTCTGCGCACGCCAAGCCTTGTCAGAACCATCTACCCATGTTATAACGAAATCAATTCCATCCTGTCTCATACACATCCTCTTTATCTGCCACTAGCTGTCCAAACAAGAACTCAGCTCAGCTTTACATCATTTATTTCCCCCAAAAGCACACAACTTTTTCCCACTCGCTTATTGGCAAAATAAATCTTCCTGCTGTCCCGCTTTCTTCTTGCAAACAGATAAAATTTACAATCTGAAGCCGGAATTTTAAACCGTACCACATGCTCGGCACCACTGTTTAATTGGCGCAAATCATAATCCAGCTTCTTTAAATATTTTTCACCATTTCCGTATCCCCACTCAAAGAACAGCTCAGCCTCTTCATACAAATTGGCAAATCCAACATTCTCCAAAGTAATAGATACCATAAACATGCGCTCTTTGCGGGATGTCAATTTCACATCCACATCTTTTACATGAAAACGATACCCCAGATGGCTTCCCATATAATCCAGGAAACTTTCCCCCTGCCACACGCCATTCTCCGGATACTTCCACTGCTTCCACAGATTCAAAATTTTCTCGTCATAATAACGATTCAAATAAGTGATATGCATTGTCCGGAATACTTCGACAATATTACTCATCTCGTCAGTTTTTCCAAACAAGTCACTGTATATAACCTCTCCGCCATTGGGTACATGACAGCACAACTCCCGCTCAAATGCAAGTTCGTCTGCTCTGGACCATAGAGCCTCCCATCCGGCACTGTCTTTACTCGCTGTACCAAAGGTTCCCAGATGACTTTCCGAACCCAATATGGCATCATCAAACAATCCCATTTTGCCCGGGCACAGCTCCTTCTTGCCACAATTTTCCGGATGAAGCATACGCCACTGAGCAGGCTTTCTCACTGCATAAAAAACATCTTCGCCAGCCCCGTCTCTAAGGATTGTCCACAGCGTTCCCAGCTTTTCCTGATCCAAAAAACGAGAGGTATGCATCTCTCCCCAATTGCCCACAAGCATTCCCTGATAAACAAAAATATTATCGGAAAACTCGCGGATAACAGGAGCCAACTGCTTTAAATGTTCCTGCACCTGAGCAAAGAAAAAGGGCTCTTTTTCCAGCGCTTTTCCCTCATGATCATACGTAATCCGAAGCACAATATCATAGTGCTTTTGGGCAAAAAACGCCAGAATAAAACGGATATTATCTAAAGCAAACTTATCCAATGCCCGCTCTTTATAAGCTCCGATATTGATGATAATCAGCGCCAGGGTTTCGCCACAATCCTCTCCCCATCTCACATGGGTAAAATCCGGACTTTGATCTGCCAAATAGGTATAAATCCGATACCATCCACGGGCAGGATTCTTAAGTTCCTCTATGGTCTGCGTCAAATCACCCTTTATAAAATTCCATTTATATTTTTTGCCAAAAAGCTTATGCAACGGATTCCTCATTTGCCGCTCCTACATCAACCTTGTAGACCTTGACCCTGATCCACACTGCAATAATGGAAAACATCATACGCAACATATAAATAACAGGCTTCAAACCGGAATGCATACTTACCCCTTCTAAGCGGGCATGCATAACCGAAGGTACTTCTTCCACACGAAAGCCCAGAAGAAGCATTTGCATAATCATATTGGCATCCGGATACTTGTCATCAAAATGTCCATAACCTGCATAAAAGGCAATCGCTCTTTTGCTTAAACCTTGTAAACCGGAGGTAGGATCTAAAACTTTACGGCCGGTTCCAAGCTTAATCAGGAAACGAAACATGGCAATGGCCACCTTCTTAACCGCTGATATAGAAAAGGTCTGACTGCCTTCCAAAAATCTGGAGCCCAGCACAATATCCGGATACTTGCCGTTTTCATCCGGTGTGTTCAGTTTCTGATAGATAGACACTACATTACAAACATCATGTTGTCCGTCAGCATCCATCTGTACCACATACTCATAGCCATTGTTAATGGCATATTTGTAGCCCACCTGCAAGCCACTTCCGTAACCCAGATTAAACACGTGGGTTACCACTTCCAATCCCTTTTCCAAGACAATTTGTCGCGTCTTGTCTTTAGAGGCGTCATCCATGACCAGCACATCTGCAAACTGAGCAATCTCGGGTGCTTTAAGCTTGTCCAGAAGCTCACCGATATTTTTCTCTTCGTTGTAGGCCGGGATAATAATTAATAATTTTTTCTTATCCTTCTTCATGCTGTATCCTCCTTCATGTGTATATTTTTATTGCATCAAATCCAATAATTTCTTCATCTCTGCCGGATTGGCCAAGGACTTGGCCGCCGCCCGGGCACCGTATTGTCTGCACTTTTCTTCGTCACTTAAAAGTGATGCCACACCACTGCAGATTGCCTCCGGCGTCAAATCACATAGCAGACCATCCACACCATTGGTCACCTGCTCTCTGTTGCCGCTACAATCAGAAACCAAGGTAGCGCAGCCTAATGTTTGGGCCTCCTGAATTGCAATACTCTTACCCTCAAAACGGGTAGCATGTACATAAATATCCGTCTGTGCATAGTAGGGATAAGGATTGTCCACCGCTCCCATAAGAATAAAATCTTCCTCCAGCCCCAGCTGGTTGATTTTACTTGTAAGGAAAGCACGCTGATCTCCCTCTCCCAGCACATACCATCTGGCCTTTACACCGCTGTCCTTCAAAAGCTTCATGGCCTCTATGGAAATTTCGTAGGCTTTTTGGGTAGTCAGACGTCCCACCGTCAGTATCCGCTTACCTGTATAATCATCGGCAAAGCCTCCGGGAAGCTTTGCTTTTCTGCGAATCTCATCCTGGTTAAGGATATTATGAAACACCTCTGTTTTGCCCCCGCACTCCGGATAAACCTTTAAAAAGCTCTCCTTCACCTCATCAGACACAGTAAAGACTTTATCAAATCCGGGATAACAATTTTTATCCAAGGATCTGCTGTAGCCTGCCTCTGAATAATCCACATGTAAAAACGTCGCTTTCTTTTTGGCCTTTACATGGTCTGCCACATAATAGGTGGCACCGCCCTCCAGATAGGCAATTGCCAAATCATATTCTTCCTTAAATCGGGGCGCACCATCGGACAACACTCTCCACAACAGCTTGTCTACACGAAGCTTCCCCTCACCAATCTGTTTAAATAAATGCTTGCAAAGATAGGGAAACAAGGTAAACATTCTTCCCTTACATACCAGCGCATGCAGCACGGTTTTGGTCAGATGTTTTCTTCCCTCCTTGCTCAATACAGAACTGTCACAGTATTTTTTGTTTAATATCTTCACATGTTCCGGCACACGATGAATCAACTCGCCCTGCCCCGTCAACACAAAAAGTGACACTTCATATTCCTTGGGATCAAGCGCTCCCAAAAGTCCCAACAGTGCAACCTCCGCACCTGCCAGACCCAATGTATTAATTGTGATTAGTATCCTTTTCATCTAAAAGCTTCCCTTCCAACACTTCCAGTTTCTCTATCACCTTTTCATTTTCACGCTTCAAAAGAGATACTTGTATTGCAAGCTCCTGATTCTTTCTGGTAAGTTCTGAAATCATAGTGGACAAAAAGTATGCGCCACAAATGATGCCAAATGCAAATAAAGACACAATCACCATACCTGTGGTACTGATATAATTCTGCAAAAGTACCGGTCTTAACAGAATACCAGCCAAAATAACTACAATAGAGATTCCGCCCCAAAGCAAACAGAACGTCTCCGTCATCTTCCTTCTGGCCAAAGACAGAACCGTCAGCCAAAACAACAGAATTCCAACAATAATGATAACGCCTCTTAAAATATCTCCCACTATCATAGTTATGCCCTCTGCTTTCCTTGTTTTTTCTTTTTATGTAAACCGTTTTTGCTGTATACCAGGTTAGATGGCTTGGCTCCATGTCCTCTGTCCATGATGCTTCCGGTACAGAACACGTGCATATCCAGCTCTCTTTCTATGTAGCGCAATCTGAAATAAGCCACGGTCCAACCCACGGTTGCACCAATCACCAGACCGATTCCATACCACATTGGCTCTAAATGGGTGGCAAAAATACTGCCAAACAGGGTCGCCATCCAAAAGCTGGTAGCCGTTAAAAGCGCGCCTGTCAGGTCGCTGTAGTAATACTGGAAAATAATAGCGGAATACATGGTAAACAGGATAAAATATCCCACTGCCAAACAAGGGTATATCTTCATAATCAGTCCGCCAAAGCCCAGATACGGAAGCAACGTTATGCAGATAAAGAAAATAACCACAGAGATGATAAACTGAATACGTACCAGGTTCATCAGCTCTTCCGCCAACTGGCGGAACATCCTTGTCTTGGCATTTTCAATATCCATTCTGCGTCCACCGATTACCGCCTCGGAGTAAGCTCTGTATCGTTCATGAAAATGCATTTCTACTCTGGTAATAAAGAGTACACTGGCTGAAATATTGGTAAACATGGCGATGAAAGATGCCATATCATAGGCTGTCATGCAGACAAAGGTATCCACCACTTCCATTCGCATGGGTGTTCCCCAGAACACAAAATTGTGGGTATACAATCCCAAAATATAAAGGAAGTTGGTCAAAATTAACTGCCAATACTTCTTAAAGTACTCAAATACCTCCCTGTATTTTCCGCTGTTTTCACGGAAATAGCTCTTGGTCAGAGCATATTCGCATATAGCAATCAACACAAATCCTACTACTAGAGAAAGCAACATAGCATAAGTCACTTCCACATGGAACAAATACACCAAAATCAATGACAAAATCACTGTTACTGCCATGCCAATAATAAAGAACAACGAAATCTTCTTATAGTCCTTACAAATAGACAAATACAACATGGAGTAAAACACTAATACCAATGCTACATAGCCGCAATAGCCGGTAAATACATAGTAAATAGGCACCTTTCCCACCACATGCTCCCAGATACAAAAAGGGATTCCGAAAATGGTACTGAACACAATATTTACACCCAGACCAAAATTGTAACAGGCCATAATATCTGCATATGTCTCATTGTAAATCACATCTGACATATACTTAGACAACACCGCATTAAAGGGCGATGCGGTCAACAGTGCAAATACAAAAATGTATAACACTGTGCAGGAATACAACTCACGGGAAGCGTATCCCACCTTGGAAAATCCCAGAAAATACTGCATCAGCATGATTGCCGTAATGACCACCAGCATAGGTGCAATGGTTACAATCATACTGTAGCCGAAACCATACATATGGGTGGTAATGGTATTTTTAGAGAAAATCTTATTTAGTCTGATACCAATTCCTGCCACCGAATCACCTCCTTATCTTCGTTCATCAATCTTGGTATAGGACATGGTCCAAATACCGCCATGCTTGGTACCTACTTCCTTGTAAATCTCTGCGTAAGTCTCCTTCATCTGCTCTATCCGATAGCGGTTCGCCACACGATTGTAACCACACTCACCCATCTCGCGGCATTTCTCCGGCGACTTAGCCAGTTCCACTATAGCAAGAGCAATCTCGGAAATATTCATGATATGGGTAAGGATTCCGGCAGTTCCATAACCGTCGTCTCCGCCATAAATCAACTCTCTGCAGTTACCCACATCCGTTGCAATTACCGGCTTTTTCGCTGCATAGCTCTCCAGAATCGTAAGAGGCATACCCTCACTGATACTGGTTAAAATCGTAAAGTCCATCCGCCCCAGATACTCTCGCACATTTACACGCCCTGTAAAAATAATATCCGAAACCTTCATAGCTTCCACCAATTCATAGCACTCTTTGGCATACTGCTCGTCTTCTTCCAAGGGCCCCATAATCCATAATTTCATGTTAGGAACACTTTCCTTGGCATAGGCAAAGGCACGAATCATCGTCTTTACATCCTTAATAGGAGTGACACGAAGTACTGCTCCGATGTTGATGGTATCTGCCTCGTCCTCCGTTTTGCCGGGCAAATCTGCGAACCGCTCCATATTGATACCGTTTGGTGTAATGGTAATACGGTTCTCCGGGCATCCAAGTTCCATCTGCAGCTCCTTCGCATGGGCATACAGGCAGGTTACCTTGTCTGCTCTCTCATAAGCCAGACGGGACATTTTTCTGAACTGGTCAATCCAGATATTTTTATAAATACCCCCTACCCAAGAAGCTTTGATAATCTCTTCCTCACGCTCTCTTGTATAAATACCGTGTTCAGAAACCACCAGTCCCTGACCATATTTGTGCTGGGCAATACATCCCAACAGGCCCGCATATCCGGTGGATACGCAGTGATACATATCTGCCTTGGGCAGATTGGTCTTCATAATCAAAAACAGCGGCAGATAAATGGACCGAAGTGTCCACAAAAAGTCAGAGAAAACAATGTGGAAATACTTCATGTCATAACATTCCTTCACAATTTTCAAAAAGTCTGCACCCATCAACAAATCGTCGATGGTAATCTTCTGAGACTGGAACATGTCAAACAAAGTATCCCAATCCACCTCACTGTCCAATACAACACTTCTAAGCGCCCTGTACTGCTTTTCATTCAGCTTGGTTCGGCGACCCTGTTTAGGCTTTTTGCCCCAGTCATAATCATTCAGATAAGCCTCATATACTTCCGTTACATTTTCCGGCATCTCGTATACAAATTTACCGCTCTGCTCTCTGTCTGAAATAATGGTCAGAACACAAAATTCTATATTGGGAAAAGATTTAATCATACTGTCAATCCAGCTGGATACACCACCTACCACATAGGGGTAACAGCCTTCTGCCACGATACAGATTTTCATGTTTTCTCACCATCCTCTCTTAATCTTTGTTCTATTTTAGGGCATATAATAATATGGACCCTGTGCATCTTGTAATTCAATACGGATTACAGATTTCTTAATCTGAAGCAAATATGCTCCCTCTTCAATCTCGGTAGCCTCAGCTCCGCTAATCTGCGCAATCTCCTCGCCATGAGTCCGAAGCATAAACCATGCACCATCTGAAGACAGATTCTCTACTTGAAGATATACAATATCGCCCTCTCTGCGGTCCGCATAATTAAGACCAAGCAACGCCCGAACCCGCTTATCGCTTTCTGAAACGTTGGTTTTATCAAAAACATCAAAGGACTTCCAGAACGTATTGATGTTTCGGGAAAATACGTCGTATACATTTTCCCAGGAATCTGCCCCGTCCCGAGGCCATGCAACATGATACATATCCAACAAAATATTGGAATACGCCAGCGAAGTCTGCAAGCTTCTCATTCTCAAATCCTGAGAATAAGTATAGTTGCAACCATCACTGGTGGTGTTCTGCAAAGTCACATCCTCATCCAAATAGGACAACAATGGAGCTGTGGCATCGTATTTTTGAACCACTGTATTCAGGTTCTTGTACGCCTCATAGGAATTGATTTTCTTTCCGACCTGCTTTGTATTCTGGGAATCTCCTACATAGGCTGATGTAAACAGATAGCCGTCATTGGACTTTTCATAGAAGTCCGCATCCCGTTTCAGCTTCTCATCAAGCGTCACATTCTCCGTGCGCAGCTCCAGAGACACACCGGCTTCTGCCTCCTGCTCCTTCAACTCTTTCAAGTAAAATACATAATCATCATCCTCGGCTTCCGCTTTATCCATATAATCAGCCTGAGCCATGAAATAAACTGTCTCTTTATGCTCTGTCTTACCTGCAATGGATGTAATGGCAGGCCACATAATATCCTGGAACAAACTGCCAGCATCACGACTGTAAATACGCATCAGCTCATCTGTATTTTCTTCCGCAAATCCCGGGAAATTGGTTATGGTCAGATTCTGGGCATTTACCACAGGATAAATTTCATAGGAATGCAACTCTGCCATCATGGCATCCAAAATACCGATTCCCATGCTGTCGTACATATAATCGCCGTTTACTGCAAAAATTTTGGCATCGCCGTAACTGTTTCTCCAAATCAACGCCGGAAGATACTCATTGTCAATATCTTCACTCTCTACAAGCGCCTCATCCGGCAAACCTACCATGTAGGTTTTGGTACCGCCAAATGCAACATACCAGGGAGCTGTCAAATCCAAGTCCTGTCTTAAAACATCTTCCTCCTGTTGTACCTGGTAAACAACCTCACCACCCAGTAAAAATCCTGCAAACAGCTTAATGCCGGTAAGTCGGGCTTCTTCTGTCTCTACACTTTTGATACCAAGCAGCTTTCTCACGCTCTGATAACGGTCAATGATTTCTGCTTCAGGCAAATTACAAAACACCATGGAGATTCCTTTATCTGCCAGTTTTGTAAGATCATCAGTCTGCGTCCGAAAGTCAACATATTCGGAGTCAATCAGTACAATCTCCGGCTTCTTTTTCTTAATCTCCGACAGTTCCTCCACCGTAGCATACTCCATCATGTCTCGCTTGGTGTAGGTACACCACTGCTGTACCACAAGCCCCAGCTGGCTGTTGCTGTCACCCAAAAAAGCCACATACTTGTCCTGTTTCATATCAAATATGGACACCTGGCTCTGGGTATCTCCTCGCATCTGCCATGCTGAGGTGCCGTCCAAAACCGAAGCCTTGGCGTAGTCGTTCACGTTGTATTCGTTCTCCATATCCTTTACCGCCTGGGTAAACTGGAACATAAATAACAACACCACCATCATCATGGTCATACTTATGAACTTTCTACGGGAAATCATTCCATTCATTCACTAATACCTCGTAGTGTTATATCCGTAATCAATCGCAAAGTTATACAAACTGTAGGGATTCTGCTCCACCACATAGCAGACAAACTTGTCTGTCTCCATGTATACCTTCATCTCATTGGGATACTGTCTTCTAAATTCCTGGGTCCAATAATACATACGCGACATGGTTACCCAGCGGTTCTCACCCTGATAAGGCGCCAAACCGGTTCCATAAGAAAGGCTTCTTGCCGCACCCTCCTTGGAAATTCGCTGCCCACTTTTCTCATAGCTTACCGCATAATCAATAGGCACCTTCTCCACATAAAAATATACCTTGGGCGTAGGAATAGTAATCGTCGCCTCTGCGCCCCTTTTCTCCATCTGTTTTAAGAAAGTAATGGTCTCATAATGGTATCCGTGGTCTTCACCCATTCGAAGCTCGTCGTTGGCGGAGACGATAGTCCACATAAAATCTTCTTCCTGTCTTATGATATTGGTTAGACAGGTAACTGCTTCATTCATCTCAAAATGTCCGGCCTGCTGCGGCGTACGAATGTAGCCGCCGGTTACCATCCACCAAAAAGCCAACAGTAAACACCCCAGGGACATCATCTTACCAATCTCCCCGAAACGCCCGCAACCGGTAACCAAATGCAGCAATGCATCCGCGGGAAATACTAAAAGAATCGGTATGGAATATGCCATATAAATACACGATCTTGCCGGATCCATAAGGGTGGGCAGCCCCAAGCTTCCTGAAGCCAAAAGTACTGCCATAAATACCAGATAAAATCCGCTGGCAAACAACATTGCTCCATAGCAAGGTTTGCGTAATATGATATATACGACTCCCAGAACAAACAGTAAGATAACAGCCACCCAGAACAACTTACTGCCCCACTGTATGCCCTCATTAAACACAAACTCGTCTATATAACCATTCAGGACCTTATGCTTGTTTTGTATACTGTCAATCGCACCTGTCACGCGTTGTCCTAATGTCTTTTTAGGTTCCTGCGGTTTATTCGCAGATATTCCTCCGCCAATAACTGCATCATTATTGGTAGAGGTTTGACTGTAATCCTTACCGTCATTCTGTGACACATCTTGAATTTCGGCATCTGTACCGGCAAAAGAATCCTCCTTTTCACCCGCACTGCCTTCATTGGTGATATTGTCTTCTTCAGCCTCTTCCTCACTGTTTCCCATAATAACATTGGTTGCCCAATATAAAGAACCTTGCAACGGCGTACCGGTAGCAAAGGCAATTCCCATGGGCAATATCGCAACCGCAACACTGGCAAAGCAGGTAACCACAACATTCCAAAAATATTGTTTACGCACAAACAAAAACAAATATCCAACAGCCATAGCTACACAGAAGATTCCTGCAATTATGGTGTTGTAAAAATGAGCGGACAGCGTCATGCCAAAACTCATGGCAAATCCAATGAGCGGGTACAATGACGCGCGCTTCTTGATTGGTTCCTTCGCCTTTCCTGCTTTCACCTCTTCATATCGAAGTTCAAAGAATTCGAAACCATAGTAAATAGCCGGCAGAATAAATATCATACCGAATTCCTGCGGCAAAGTACTCAGGAAACGTGAATAAGTTGCCGTAATAAAGAAATTACCGACTCCATATGCAAATGCTCCGACATACGGTAAAAACCTAGTCTTACAACAAAGCTTTAAGAAGTACAATAATGCATAATGTACACACACCACCTGCACAAAAGCAAACAGTGACAAAAGAATATAAGTATCAAAACCAAATACTGCATGCAGATAATAAAGCATACAATGATATGCATGGG
>JAZQFO010000184.1:0-2788 GCA_045539535.1 Acetatifactor sp. | reverse complement strand
GCCACTCTCTGCAATCCATTACGGAGATAACCTCAGCGATGGTAACGCCTGCCAGCATAGCCACACATGCCTGACCGCAAAGACCGTCCTCAGGCTGGATAATTACTTCCATGCTGTCAATCTTACGGATAGGATTCTCGAAGCTGTAAGGGCTGTTCTGATCCATACGAATCAGGGAACCGTTTACATGAAGCAGAATCTTGTGGGGTACGCCCAACTCTACGCTTACTGCATCATCATCGGGAATATGAATCTCATAATTACCCTTCTCACGAGGAAGCAGCTCACAATCGATAATCTTGTTGTCCAGAACCACATCTGCCTGGATAACCTCTCTCTGCTTACAAACCTCCCAAATATTAAAAGGAATGGGAATCATATAACCCTTATCTTTTTTCTCAATTTTAGACTCAAAAAAGTATCTCATTTTTCCTCCCTTTCCGTCCGACCTTCTCTTCACGCGAACCGGACGATTTACATTATTGTAATAATTGTACCATTTATTTTTCTACTTGCAAAGATTTTTCTTGTAAGTTTTCGTTTTTTATTTAGAACAATTTGACGCAAGCCCCTCTTTAGCGTACAATAAATCTGTTTCATATGGAATTTATGCAGAATAGAGAGGATGATTGCCATGGCTTTTGACGGCGTAACCATCGCAAATGTAGTATCAGAACTGAAAAAAGAGCTCATAGGAGGCCGAGTGTATAAAATCGCCCAGCCCGAGGAAGACGAGCTGCTTCTTACCATAAAGACAGGTGAGGGACAACGCAGACTCCTTATCTCTGCAGGTGCATCCCTGCCCTTAATCTATCTGACAGACAATAATAAACCCAGCCCTGCCACTGCGCCCAATTTCTGCATGCTCCTTAGAAAGCATCTGCAAAACGGCCGCATTGTGGACGTATCCCAGCCCGGTCTGGAGCGTATCGTGCGCATTGAAGTAGAACATCTGGATGAGATGGGCGATTTGTGCCGCAAGACCCTTGTGGTGGAAATCATGGGCAAGCACAGCAATATCATCTTCTGCGACAGCGAGGATAAGATCATTGACAGTATCAAACGCGTGTCTGCTGCGGTTTCCAGTGTGAGAGAGGTACTGCCCGGCAAACCCTATTTTGTGGCCGAGACCCAGGACAAACTGGATATCCTGACCACAGATTACGATACCTTTTACCATACAGTATCCGAAAAGCCCCAGACACTATTTAAGGCAGTGTACGGCAGCTTTACAGGTATCTCTCCCATCCTGGCCCAGGAGCTTTGCCACCGTGCCGGCTTAGACGGAGAGACCGCTACTGCAGCCTACAGTGAGGCTGACTATTATAAACTGTATCTGGAGGTTGAAAAGCTGGTAGAAGCTATCAAAACCGAAAGCTTTGCTCCCTGTATCGCCTATGAGGGCAAGAAGCCTGTGGAATTTGCAGCCATCCCTTTGACGCTGTACGCAGACGGACAAAGTCTGGTATCCTGCCCCTCCATGTCCGCACTTTTGGAGACCTATTATGCGGAAAAGAATACCTTAACCCGCATTCACCAAAAGTCCGCAGACCTGCGCCGCATTGTCCAGACCGCATTGGAGCGAAATATTAAGAAGTATGATCTGCAGCTTCGCCAGATGCAGGATACGGAGAAACGTGAGAAATACCGCATCTACGGCGAACTTTTGAATACCTATGGCTACAGTGCCAAGCCCGGAGACAAATCCATTGAGGTGGTTAATTACTATACCAACGAACCCATGACCATCCCCTTGGACGAAACCCTCTCCGCCACAGAGAACGCCAAGAAATATTTTGAGAAATACAACAAAATGAAGCGCACCTATGAGGCGCTGACCGAATTGACACAGGAAGTAAAAGCTGAGATTGACCACCTAGAATCCGTCAGCACTGCATTGGATATCGCGCTGCAGGAGGAAGACCTGGTAGAGATCAAAGAAGAATTAATCGAAAGCGGCTACATCCGCCGCAAAGATTTTGGCAAGGGCTTGGGCAAGAACGGCTCCAAAAAAGGCAACCAAAACAAAAAGCCCAAGATAACCAGCAAACCCTTCCACTATATCAGCAGCGACGGTTTTCACATTTACGTAGGTAAGAACAATCTGCAAAATGACCAGCTGACCTTTGGCTTTGCCACCGGCAACGACTGGTGGTTCCATGCCAAGGGCATGCCCGGCTCCCATGTGGTAGTCAAATCCGAGGGCGTAGAGGAACTTCCCGACCGCACCTTCGAGGAGGCTGCCCGCCTGGCCGCCTTCTACTCCAAGGGTCGTGGCGCTGACAAGGTAGAAATTGACTATATCCAGAAAAAACATGTCAAGAAACCCAGCGGCGGCAAGCCCGGATTCGTGGTGTATTATACCAATTATTCCATGATGGCGGCCGGGGATATTGAGGGAATTGAGTTGGTTGAAGAATAGTTTGGGAAAAATCGAGGATGCTCCTTGGCGACTGCGCCAAGGGGTATCCTCGATTTTATGTTTGCGTTTAGGTATTACGGAGCATCTCAGCCCCCTTGTACCCCTCTTGCGTGCCATTGTAACGTGGATGTTTTGGATCGTCAAGAAAAATGTTACGAAATTGTTACATTTTAATCTGTGTCATTTTCTAACTCATCACAGCTGGCTCTAATACTTACTATTCGATTTGAATATGGATAACTTTAAGTAGAGACATAATAAATATGCATACTACTTCACTTTGTAATTTGAGCAAAATAACAAGGCTTCATTCAGAGCACTAATCACATCATCTTTTTGCATAGTATCATCATCATGAAAACTATA
>JAZQFO010000183.1:0-19274 GCA_045539535.1 Acetatifactor sp. | reverse complement strand
TAATCGGTTACCTAACAAAAACTCCGTGGTAAACACCGCATATCGCCCCAAGGCCTATGAATTTATCGCCAAAGAAGTCGCCGCAGGCAGACAAGCCTATGTGATTTGTCCTCAGGTAGAAGAGGGTGAATCAGAAGATTTGGAAAATGTAGTGGAGTATACCGGCAAATTAAAGGCAGCTCTGCCTCCTGCAGTTCAAATTGCCTATCTTCATGGCAAAATGCACCCTTCCGACAAAAACCGGATTATGGAGGACTTTGCTGACGGGAGAATTGATGTTTTGGTATCTACCACAGTAATCGAAGTAGGCATCAATGTGCCAAATGCCACAGTCATGATGGTGGAAAATGCGGAGCGCTTCGGTCTTGCCCAGCTTCATCAGCTGCGCGGCCGTGTGGGCAGAGGAGAATATCAAAGCTATTGTATTTTTATCAGCACCAATGAGAAAAAAGAAACCATGGAACGTTTGGATATCCTGAATAAATCAAATGACGGCTTTCACATTGCAGCCCAGGATTTAAAGCTTCGCGGTCCGGGCGAATTGCTTGGTGTGCGTCAAAGCGGTGATTTAGCCTTTCAAATCGGTGATATCTATGCTGACGCCGGCGTTTTACAGACAGCTGCAGCTGCCGTAGATGAAATTTTGCAAAAAGATCCGGCCTTATCTTTGCCTGAAAATGTATTTTTAGCTGAACATTTTTCCAAAAATACAAATATGGTTGACTTTCGCTCTATATAAATGTAAAATAGCGCTAGTTTATGTTTAGGGAGGATTTTGTATGGCAAACATTGCAGTGGTTACGGACAGCAACAGCGGTATTACACAAGCCCAGGCTGCAGAGCTTGGCATTCATGTGCTGCCCATGCCCTTTATGATTAATGAAGAGACTTATTTTGAAGATATTAATCTGACCCAGGAGCAGTTTTATGAGCTTTTGGCCACAGGTGCTGAGATTTCAACCAGTCAACCTTCCCCTGATTCTGTTTTGAAGCTGTGGAAGGAACTTTTAAAGGACTATGACGAAATTGTTCACATTCCCATGTCCAGCGGTTTATCCGGCTCTTGTCAGAGTGCTATGATGTTAGCTCAGGACTTTGACGGCAAAGTACAGGTTGTTAACAATCAGCGTATTTCCGTTACCCAGAGACAATCTGCACTGGATGCAAAGTACTTAGTAGAAAAGGGCTTATGCGCCGGTGAAATCAAGAATTATCTGGAAGAGGACAAGTTTAACAGCAGCATCTATATTATGCTGGACACCTTATTTTATTTGAAGAAGGGCGGAAGAATCACCCCTGCGGCTGCGGCGATCGGTACTCTGCTCAAATTAAAACCTGTCCTTCAGATTCAAGGTGAAAAGTTGGATGCGTTTGCGAAGGCAAGAACTGCAAGCCAAGGTAAATCTATTATGTTGAACGCAATCCGTAACGATATTAACAATCGCTTTGGCGGCTTTACGGACAGACAGGAGGTATGGCTTCAAATAGCTTATACCTGCGACAAAGAGACTGCTCTTGCTTGGAAAGCAGAAGTGGAAAAGGAATTCCCCGGTTATCCCATTCAGATGGACCCCTTGTCTTTAAGTGTGGCCTGTCATATCGGCCCCGGCGCAATCGCTGTTGCTTGTACTAAAAAAGTTCAAAATTAATTTTTTTATATTTCAAAAATGCCTCATTTGTAATCAAATGGGGCATTTTGAATTTCTTTTTTTGGTACATATTGTATCTTTTTTCTTTCTTTTCCACAAAATCTATGATAAAATAAATATGTATGCAGTTTGATTGTAAACATGATAGGAGTTACCAAAATGGCTAAAGCAAACAACTATGATGCATCAAGTATTACCGTCCTGGAAGGCTTGGAAGCGGTACGCAAACGTCCGGGAATGTATATCGGAAGTGTATCAACTAAAGGATTAAACCATTTAATATATGAAATTGTAGACAATTCCGTGGATGAACATCTGGCGGGCTTTTGTGATACCATCAATGTAACCTTGGAGGCAGATGGCTCAGCCACCGTATCCGACAATGGCCGTGGCATCCCTGTAGGCATGCATGAAAAAGGTATCAGTGCAGAACGTTTGGTATTTACAACCCTGCATGCCGGCGGTAAATTCGACAACAGCGCTTACAAGACCAGCGGTGGTCTTCACGGCGTAGGTTCCTCTGTTGTAAACGCCCTTTCCACACATTTGACTGTTCAGGTCAAGAGTGGCGGTTGCATCTATGAGGATAAATATGAGAGAGGTGTACCTGTAATTGACCTCGTGGACGGCCTTTTGCCTGTTGTTGGTAAGACCAGAGAAACCGGTACAACCATCAATTTCCTGCCGGATGACACAATTTTTGACAAAACCCGTTTCAAAGAGGATGAGGTGAAAAGTCGCCTTCATGAGACTGCTTACCTAAATCCGAACCTGACGATTATCTTTACAGACAAACGCAAAGCTGAAATCGAGGAAGTTACTTACCATGAACCGGAAGGCATTATCGGTTTTGTAAAAGATATCAATAAAAGTGCCGAAGCAATACATGATGTAATTTATTTAAATGGTGAGAGCGAAGGCATTTCTGTGGAAGTAGCTTTCCAGTATATCAATGAATTTCACGAGAATGTATTGGGCTTCTGTAATAATATTTACAACTCTGAGGGCGGTACCCATTTGACCGGCTTCAAGACCATCTTTACCAATGTAATTAACACCTACGCAAGAGAGTTGAACATCCTGAAGGAGAAGGATGTGAATTTCACCGGCGCTGATGTGCGAAACGGTATGACCGCAGTAGTTTCCATCAAGCATCCCGATCCCAGATTTGAGGGTCAGACCAAGACCAAGCTGGACAATCAGGACGCTGCAAAGGTTGTAAGTAAGGTTGTAGGAGATGAAATCGTACGTTTCTTTGACCGTAACCTTGAAACTTTGAAAAATATTATTGCCTGCGCTGAAAAGGCTGCTAAAATCCGCAAAACAGAGGAGAAGGCCCGCACCAACATGCTGACCAAGCAAAAATTCTCCTTTGATTCCAACGGAAAGCTGGCGAACTGCATTTCTAAGGATGCTTCTAAATGCGAGATTTTCATTGTAGAGGGTGATTCCGCAGGCGGCAGCGCCAAAAGCGCAAGAGACCGTAATTATCAGGCTATTTTGCCTATTCGCGGTAAGATTTTGAATGTTGAAAAAGCAAGTATTGACAAGGTTCTTGCCAACGCTGAAATCAAGACCATGATCAATGCCTTTGGTTGTGGATTTTCTGAAGGCTACGGCAATGATTTTGACATTACCAAGCTTCGCTATGACAAGATTATTATTATGACCGATGCGGATGTGGATGGTTCCCATATTTCCACCTTGCTTTTGACCTTGTTCTATCGTTTCATGCCGGAGCTCATCTTTGAAGGACATGTATATATCGCTATGCCTCCTCTTTACAAGGCTATGCCTTCCAAAGGCCAGGAGGAATATCTTTATGACGACAAGGCTCTGGAAAAGTATCGTAAGACCCACAAGGGTCCCTTCACTTTACAGCGTTACAAAGGTCTGGGTGAAATGGACGCCTCCCAGCTGTGGGAGACCACACTTGACCCCGAGAGACGCCTGCTTAAGAAGGTTGAAATCGAAGATGCCCGTATGGCCAGTGTAACCACAGAGCTTTTGATGGGTACAGAAGTACCTCCCCGTAAGGCATTTATTTACGAACATGCACAGGATGCGGAGCTGGATATTTAATGACCATACAAGACAAATTATTTGAATTACAAGATCCGGGATATAAGGAATTTCACTCAAAATTGATGCCTACCATTCATCCCGATGTGATTATTGGCGTCAGAACACCGGCTCTGCGCAAACTTGCCAAGGAGCTCTTAAAAAATGAACCCGATACAGTAAAAGCCTTCATGACAGATTTACCTCACACTTACTACGAGGAGAACAATTTGCACGGATTTTTGATTGAAGGCATTAAGGACTACGAGGAATGCATCAAGGCATTGGATATCTTTTTGCCCTATGTAGACAACTGGGCCACCTGTGACTGCACCGTTCCCAAGGTCCTCGCAAAGCATACAGATGAGCTGCTTACACAGATTCTGAGCTGGTTAAAATCCGACCACACCTATACTGTACGCTTTTGCATCGGGCTATTAATGCGTTTTTATCTTGATGAGTATTTTAAAGAAGAGTATCCGGCACTGGTGGCCGGAGTATCATCAAAGGAGTACTACATAAACATGATGCGGGCCTGGTATTTTGCCACGGCTTTGGCCAAGCAATATGAGGCGACCCTTCCTTGGCTGGAAGAGAAGCGACTGGATACCTGGACCCACAACAAGACCATTCAAAAAGCAGTGGAAAGCTATCGTATAACACCGGAACAAAAAATGTATTTGAAAACATTAAAACAATAAAGAGGCAATTATGAACGCAAACGACAGAATTATCAGAACCGAATATTCAGAGGAGATGCAGAAATCTTTCATCGATTACGCCATGAGCGTTATCGTTGCAAGAGCATTGCCCGATGTACGAGACGGCTTGAAGCCTGTGCAGAGAAGAACCCTATATGATATGCACGAGCTTGGTATCCGCTACGACCGCCCCTACAGAAAGAGCGCACGTATTGTAGGTGATACCATGGGTAAATATCACCCCCATGGTGACAGCTCTATTTATGAGGCGCTGGTTGTATTGACTCAGGATTTCAAGAAGGGCATGCCCCTCATTGACGGCCACGGTAACTTCGGCAATATTGAAGGTGACGGTGCCGCTGCAATGCGTTATACCGAGGCTCGTCTGCAAAAGGTGACTCAGGAGGCATTTCTGGCTGATTTGGACAAAGACGTGGTAGATTTTGTCCCCAACTTTGACGAGACAGAAAAGGAGCCCTCTGTACTGCCCGTTAAAATCCCCAATCTGCTGGTAAACGGTTCTGAGGGTATTGCTGTAGGTATGACCACCAGCATCCCCCCTCACAATCTTGGCGAGGTAATTGATGCTGTAAAAGCTTACATGATGAATGAATCCATTACCAATCAGGAGCTGATGCGTTACTTAAAGGGACCTGATTTCCCCACCGGAGGAATTGTCATCAACAAGGACGAGCTTCTGGAGATTTATGAAACCGGCGTAGGCAAGATTAAGCTGCGCGGCAAGGTGGAGTTTGAGCGCGTCAAGGGCGGCAAGACCAATGTGGTCATTACAGAGATCCCCTATACCATGATAGGTGCCAACATCGGCAAATTCCTCTCAGATGTGGCAGCCCTGTCCGAGACCAAGAAAACCCAGGATATCGTGGATATTTCCAACCAGTCCTCCAAGGAAGGTATCCGTATTGTTATTGAACTTCGCAAGGATGCCGATGCTGAGAATTTTGTAAATATGCTCTACAAAAAGACCCGTCTGGAGGATACCTTTGGTGTCAATATGCTGGCTATTGCAGACGGACGTCCCGAGACCATGAGTCTGAAGCAGATTATCAAGGCCAATGTAGACTTCCAGTTTGAGGTGGCAACGCGCAAATATACCAATCTGCTGGCCAAGGAAATGGATCGCAAGGAGATTCAGGAAGGTCTGATTAAAGCTTGTAATGTCATTGACCTGATTATCGAGATTCTGCGTGGTTCCAAGGACCGCAACATGGCCAAGGCATGTCTGGTAGAGGGTAAAATCGACGGCATCAAGTTTAAGACCAAGGAATCCAAAATCATGGCAACCCAGCTTTGCTTCACCGAGAAGCAGGCCAATGCCATTTTGGAGATGCGTCTGTACAAGTTAATTGGTCTGGAAATTGAAGCGCTGATTAATGAACATGAAGAGACCATGGCCAATATTTACCGCTATGAGGATATTCTGGAACGCAGAGATTCCATGGCTCAGGTAATCATGAATGAACTGGACGGCTTTAAGAAAGAATATAACCGTCCCCGCAGAACCGTTATCGAAAACGGCCAGGAGGCTGTTTACAAGGAGAAGGAAATCGAAGAGATGGAGGTTATGTTCCTCATGGATCGCTTTGGCTATGCAAGAACCATCGACATGGCCACTTACGAGCGCAACAAAGAGGCAGCCGACACCGAGAACCGATTTGTTTTTCCTTGCAAAAACACCGGTCGTGTCTGTCTGTTTACCGATATTGGTCAGATGCACACCATCAAGGTGCTGGATTTGCCCTTCGGCAAATTCCGTGACAAGGGTGTACCCATTGACAATGTAAGTAACTACAGCACGGAAAAAGAGCAGATTGTCTACATCACCAGCCAGACTGAGCTTAATTTAAAACAGGTATTGTTTGTAACCGCTCAATCCATGATGAAGATTGTGGACGGCGGAGAATTTGATGTGGCCAAGCGTACCGTTGCTGCTACAAAGCTGGCAGAAGGTGACACCGTCTTGAGCGTTACCACGCTCTATGATCAGAAAAATATTGTTCTGCATTCCAAGGACGGTTATTTCCTTCGTTTCTCCGTTGAAGAAATTCCGGAGAAGAAAAAGGGCGCCATTGGTGTGCGCGGCATGAAGCTTGGACCCAAGGATAGTCTGGAAGCTGTATATTACACGAAAAATGCAGTAGAAACCACCATTGAATACAAATCCAAACAGCTTGTTTTAAACAGCATTAAGCTTGGCAAGCGCGACGGCAAAGGCGTAAAAGTACGCGCCTAAACCCAAGGAAAGGAATATTATGAGAGTAATTGCAGGAACAGCACGAAGCCTTCCGTTAAAGACTCCGGAAGGGATGGATACCCGCCCCACAACAGACCGCATCAAAGAGACTTTATTTAATGTTTTACAGCCTGATTTGCCCGGTTGTGTATTTATTGATTTATTCAGCGGAAGCGGCGGAATCGGTATTGAAGCCCTTAGCCGAGGAGCCAGGAAAGCATATTTTATCGAACTTGCTCCCAAGGCAATTTCCTGCATTCAACAAAATCTTTCATTTACGAAATTCACAGACCGTGGTATAGTAATAAAGCAGGATGCTCTTGCAGGTCTTTCCGGCATCCGGGAAGACGCTGTGGATGTAATTTTTATGGATCCGCCTTACAATCAGGAACATGAAAAAAGAGTACTGGCCCTGTTGAAGACCCTTCCCTATGTAACGGAGGAGACTTTAATCGTGGTGGAAGCAGAGCTTCACACAGACTTTGATTATCTGGACGAAATGGGTTACGAGATTGTCAAAGAGAAAATATATAAAACCAATAAACATCTTTTCCTGCAAAAAGCATAGAAGAGAGAAGTGGAGAAATTAATGAAAAAAGCTGTTTATCCGGGTAGTTTTGACCCGGTAACCTACGGACATCTGGATATTATCAAGCGTGCTGCTGAAAAATTTGATGAATTAACCATCAGCGTATTGAATAATAAAGCAAAGACACCGTTGTTTTCTGTTGAAGAACGTGTTAAAATGTTGAAGGAAGCAACAAAAGACATACCTAACGTAAAGGTTGACAGTTTCAGTGGATTATTAATCAATTATGCTGCCGAAAAGGATATTCACATTTCCGTAAGAGGCCTGCGTGCAATCACTGATTTTGTTTACGAGTTGCAGGTAGCTCAGACCAACGGCAAATTATCAAACGGTCAGCTGGATACCATCTTTTTGACAGCCAGCTTGGAATATGCTTATTTAAGCTCCTCCAGCGTCAAGGAAATCGCCTCTTTTGGCGGAGATATCAGCGAATGTGTACCGGATTTTGTAGCTGACATGCTTTATGAGAAATATCATCAGAAGAATAAAGGAGAGTCCAATGAGTAGCAGAATTGAACAGCTGATCGATGAAATTGAAGAGTATATCGAAAATTGTAAACCCAAATTTATGTCCAATACTGACATTATCGTTAACAGAGAAGAAATAGAAGAGCTTCTCCGCGAGCTTCGCATGAAGACTCCTGACGAGATTAAGCGCTACCAGAAGATTATCAGCAACAAAGAAGCCATCCTGCAGGATGCCCGCGACAAGGCTGAAGCGCTGATTAACGAAGCTACCATACATACCAACGAGCTGATTAATGAGCACGAGATTATGCAGCAGGCATATGCTCAGGCCAATGAAATCGTTACTATGGCAAGCAATCAGGCACAGGAGATTCTGGACAATGCCACCATGGAAGCCAATGCCGTAAGAAGTGCAGCAATGCAGTACATGGATGACATGCTGGCACATTTGGAAAAGGTTATTAAGGCTTCTCTGCAGACCGAGGCTACCAATCATGATAACTTCATGAATTCCATGACCCAGTATCGTGACATCATTCAGTCCAACCGCCAGGAATTGCATCCGGTAGAGGATTTGGAAGAGGTTGCTCTGGATGAAGCTGCGGACGAGACATTGGATGTTATTTCCTAAAATATATATTAAATAAAAAACCAGTTTTCAGATATGCGGAAACTGGTTTTTGCGATTATCAGGAGTGTATTATTTATGAGAAATCAAGCAAAGAGAGTAGGAATTCTGCTTGTACTTACTTTTGTATTGGCCGGATTCTTAAGCCCCGCGCTTAAAACACAGGCAGCGGATCGTGTGCAGCCTGTAAGTGAAGAGATTGTAATCGTTATTGATCCCGGACATGGTGGTGAAAATCTGGGCACCCAGTCAGGGCATACCGTCGAAAAACATATGACCATGGTTACCTCCATGGCTATGTATGAGGATTTGTGTAAGTACGACAATGTAAAAGTGTATCTGACCCATACAGATGATGTAGATATGACTCTGAAAGAAAGAGCTGAATTTGCAGCAAGTGTAAATGCTGACTTTCTTTTCAGCATCCATTACAATGCCTCTGAGTATCATACCATGTACGGCTCTGAAGTCTGGATTTCCTGCGAGACTCCTTATAATGCCTATGGTTATCAGTTTGGCTATCTCCACTTGGAATCCATGGCAGAAAAAGGCCTGTTTGTCCGCGGTGTAAAGAACCGGTTAAACGACGAAAAGACCGATTATTACGGCATTATCCGTGAATCCGCAGCACTTTCTGTTCCCGCAGTAATTATCGAACATTGTTATGTGGATGAGGAAAGAGATGCTGAATTTGTAGAAAATGATGAGGATTTTGCAGCATTTGGTCACGCCAATGCTTTGTCTGTAGCCAAATATTTCGGATTGAAAAGTACCGAACTTGGTGTAGACTACAGCGAAGAAGCTACAAAGCTGCAGCCTGCCGAAGCAGATAAACAAGTTCCCGGAACAATTCTCGACAAGACCAAACCCGACATCTGTGAAATCGAGTTGACAGAGTGTGATTACGAAACCGGTGATGTAAAAATCACAGTACGTGCCGCAGACTATGACAGCCCCCTTATGTACTACAGTTATAGTATTAACGGTGGCGCAAGCTGGACCAAGTTGGAAAGTTGGCCGGGGTGCAACATGCTGACCGGAGAATATACAGACACCTTTCAGCTAAACATTAAAATTCCTGCCGGGAGGCGCCCCAGCATTGTAGTCCGCGCCATCAACATCGGCGATTTGGAAACCCGCAGTAATGTCCTGAAATTCGACCAGGCAATTGCTGCACCGCCTGATGAATTAACCAATGAAATAACATCTGCCCAGGATGCTGCATCCTCTCGGGAACAGGTGCCTGCCACAGAGCCTGTGGAGCATGAGCACAAATCCATCGGCACCACCACCTTCATGCCTGTATACAACGCAGAAGAAGAAATGGAAGATACCGTTGGCATCATGACCTTTTTAAAGCTCTGTCTGGTGTTTGTGATTATTTTGTTCCTGATTGTGCTTACTTCGCAGGCCGTTCACTACCATAAACGCCAAAAACGCAGACACAGGAAATAATATATTCCCGTGATAGCTGCCAAAGCAAGCTTATGACCGATGTATTTTTGAATGGATAAATTGGTTTGGCTGATGCAAGAGTAGGTTTGTGCAATGCAGGATAATCCACCAAAAGCAAGCATTACCAAAGAATAACCCGGTGCATGATCCTTAAGCCGGCTTAATCCACCGGTTATTTCCAGAAGCGGTGCAATATAGCCGGCATTATCTCCCAGCCCAAGATGCGGCACAAGCATCAATAGATTAAACAGGATCATATATCCGCCAAGCATCAGTATACTTTGCACGGATGCATAGACCGATTCATTTAACGCGTCCAAAAGCCCCATTGGTTGATATGGTATCTTATGATGGTTCATCCGGGACGACATGCTTTTAAACACTGTATAACGTCCAACCAAGCCATAAAGCAACGGCAAGCCGTACATTCCGATTACACATGGCAAAAGCTGCTTACAGCCTATCAGAGGCACTGCAAAGCTTACAAAATAAATGGGACCGATATTGTTGCAAAAAGAAAGAAGCCAAGCTGCTTCCCGGTCATTTAATCTGCCTTTACAATATAAATCTTCAATGCATTTGGCACCCATGGGGAATCCGCACATAAACCCCATTACCATAACGTAGCAGGCGCTTTTACTGATTCGAAAGACCGGCTTCAAAAAGGGATAAACCAAAGCTGTAAAACCATCGGTCAGGCCCATGCGCACCAGCGTGCCTGACAAAATCATAAAGGGCAGGAGTGTAGGGACCATATTTTCAAACCATACATCCAGCCCCTTTCGTGCGTATTGAAGACTTAACGGTGCATTCGTCAGCATCAAAAACACAATGATTATGAACACTATTATATACACCATAGATAGGAATGTTTGTTTCTTGAACATAGAGTAGATTGTCTTTTCTATGAATTTGCTAAAATATATGTAGCCTACGGAGTAAAACATGCGTCTGGATAAATTTTTATGTGAATTAAATATAGGAACCAGGAGCGAAGTGAAGAACTTAATCCGCAAAGGTCTGGTCACTGTAAACGGTGAAGTCATCAAAGCTCCTGAGCAAAAAATTACCGAAGCTACCGACATAATCAGCTGCAAAGGCCAGGTCTTAAATTACCGTTCGAATGTCTATTACATGATGAATAAACCCGGCAATGTGGTCTCAGCCACCAAAGATGATGCAGACCGCACCGTTTTGGATTTATTATTGCCAAACCTTCCGGAATGTGACCGTAAAAGAGAGATTGTCCCTTGCGGACGTCTGGACAAGGACACGGAAGGGTTCTTGCTTTTGACTGACGATGGTGAACTGATTCACAAGCTGCTTTCCCCCAAAAAGCATGTGGACAAGACCTATCTTGTAACCATTGCTAAGCCGATTTCCCGGGAAGCACAATGCAACTTGGAACAAGGTGTAGATATTGGAGAAAAAACGCTCACAAGACCTGCAAAGGTAACCATTGTGTCTGATACCCAAATTCTTCTGACCATTCACGAAGGCAAATTCCACCAAGTAAAACGGATGTTGCACGCTGTCGGCAACGAAGTGACTGCCTTGAAGCGTATAAGCTTTGGCCCTCTACAGTTGGATGAAAGCCTTGCCCCCGGCGAAAGCAGAGAATTAACCCCAGAGGAATTGGATATGTTGAAAAATAACACCTCAAAAGCCCTCTGTATCCCCACTATGGATGATATCCAAGCCGTTATCTTTGACTTAGACGGCACATTGGTGGATTCCATGTGGATTTGGCGTGAAATCGATATTGAATATTTAGAGAGATTTAAGCTGAAGCTTCCTGAGACACTGCAGTCTGAAATAGAGGGAATGAGTTTTAAGGAGACTGCTGTTTATTTTAAGGAGCGGTTTCAGATTCCGGACTCTCTCGAGACCATCATGCAGAACTGGAACGACATGGCATGGCATAAATATGCCACAGAGGTTCCTTTAAAACCCGGTGCCAAGGCATTTTTAGACTACTGCAGAGAAAATGGCATCAAACTGGGCATTGCCACCAGCAATTCCAGGGAATTAGCTGCCAATGTACTGAAGGTACATGGTGTACATGACTATTTTGACTGCATTATGACAGGCACTGATGTGGAAAAAGGCAAACCTGCGCCGGATATTTATTTAGCTGCTGCAGAGCATCTGGGCGTTTCTCATGACAAATGCCTGGTTTTTGAAGATATTTGTCATGGCATTATGGCAGGCAAAAATGCCGGCATGAAGGTTTGTGCCGTAGAGGATGCCTATTCCGCATCCCAAAGGTCCGCTAAGCAGGAACTTGCCGACTATTATATCACCGATTACACAGAAGTATTAAAAGGAGTTTAAGTATCTTGAATACAGATATTACACCACAGCTTCAGACAACAGGCTTTTTGCCTATATGCCGGGAGGATTTAGAAGCCCGAGGCATATCACAGCTTGATTTTGTATATGTTTCAGGAGATGCCTATGTGGATCATCCTTCCTTTGGTCCGGCCATTATTTGTCGTACCTTGGAGGCTCATGGCTACACTGTGGGCATCATCGCCCAGCCGGATTGGAAAAATCCGGAAAGCATTACGGTTTTAGGACGTCCGCGACTTGGCTTTCTGGTGTCTTCAGGCAATATGGACAGCATGGTAAACCATTACTCCGTCTCCAAGAAAAGACGTGCAACCGATGCATACACGCCCGGAGGCGAAGCGGGCAAACGCCCTGACCATGCCACCGTTGTCTACGGCAACCTGATTCGCAAAAGCTATCGCGACGTCCCCATCATCATCGGCGGCATCGAAGCCAGTCTCAGACGAATGGCTCATTATGACTATTGGTCCGACAGCTTCAAGCGTTCTATCTTGCTGGACAGCCAGGCAGATCTGATTTCCTATGGAATGGGAGAGAAGTCCATCATTGAAATAGCCGACGCATTGGCCTCCGGCATTGCCGTAAAGGATATCACTTTTATAAACGGTACTGTTTATAAGACTAAGGATATTTCCGGCATTTATCAGGGCATCAAGCTGCCTTCCTATGATGAAATGAAGGCGGAGCGCAGTCGTTATGCCCAAAGCTTTATGACACAGTATGAAAATACAGACGCATGTACAGGAAAGCCTCTGTTAGAGCCTTATCCTAATGGCGTTTTTGTGGTGCAAAATCCTCCTCAGCCCCCATTAACTACAGAGGAGATGGATGGAGTTTATAATCTGCCCTATATGCGTACCTATCACCCCTCCTATGAGGAAAAAGGCGGCGTACCGGCCATTTCAGAGATTAAGTTTTCGCTGATTAGTAACCGTGGCTGTTTTGGCGGCTGCAGCTTCTGTGCGTTGACCTTCCACCAAGGACGTACTATTCAGGTGCGCAGTCATGAATCCATCATAGCAGAAGCCAAGCTTCTGACAAAGGACCCGGATTTCAAGGGCTATATTCATGATGTAGGCGGTCCCACTGCCAATTTCAGACATCCCTCCTGCGAGAAGCAACTGACCAAGGGTGTCTGCAAAAACAGACAATGCCTGTTTCCCAAACCATGCCCTAATATGAAGGCAGATCATTCGGATTACCTGGCATTGCTTCGCAAGTTGCGCGCATTGCCCGGCGTCAAAAAAGTATTTATACGCTCCGGCATCCGTTTTGACTATTTGCTGGCAGACAAGGACGACACCTTCTTTAAAGAGCTGGTAGAGCATCATGTCAGCGGACAGTTAAAGGTTGCGCCTGAGCACATTTCAGATACAGTTCTTTCACGCCTTGGCAAGCCTGAAAATGCCGTATATGAGAAGTTTGTAGACAAATACAAGAAACTGAACCAGAAGCTTGGTAAAAATCAGTTCCTTGTACCGTATCTGATGTCCTCCCATCCGGGTTCCACCCTGAAAGAGGCCATCGAGCTGGCGGAATATCTGCGCGACTTGGGATATATGCCGGAACAGGTACAGGATTTTTATCCTACGCCCTCCACCCTCTCCACAGTAATGTATTACACAGGACTGGATCCAAGAGACATGAAGCCGGTTTACGTATGCCGCAATCCCCATGAAAAGGCCATGCAGCGTGCGCTGATACAGTATCGTAATCCCAAGAACTATGAGCTTGTTTATGAGGCTTTAAAAACTGCGCACCGAGAAGATTTAATCGGCTTTGACAAAAAATGTCTGATTCGTCCCAGAAAGCTTTCCGGCGAACAAAATGGTCATGCCATGTATAATAAGACCGGCAAAGGTAAGACTCAAAATAAGAAGCCTGTCAAGAAAAAGACCATACGCAATACACACAAGAAAAAGAGTAAATAAAATTTCATTCTGAACAAGGAGAGTTCCATGAATATTGTAATTATCACAGGTGCATCCTCCGGTATCGGACGGGAATTTGCCCGCAGGATGGATTTGGCCTTTGATACCATCGATGAATTTTGGCTGGTGGCACGCAGCAAGGATAAGTTAAAGTCTCTTGCAGACAGCATGCGCCACGAAACCAAAATATTTGATATTGACGTAACCGACGACTGCGGATTGGACCTTTTAGAACAGACTGTCGCAGCCAGCAAGGCAAAGGTACGCATGCTGATTAACTGCGCAGGATACGGTGTGATGGGCGAATTTGCTGAAGTAGACCGCAATGAAGAAACCGGTATGATTCGTTTGAATTGCGAAGCCCTTACCAATGTGACACACCGCATGATTCCTTATATGGTGCGCGGCAGCCGTATTATTCAATTGGCCTCCAGCGCAGCATTTACACCTCAGGCCAATTTTGCGGTTTATGCAGCTACCAAGGCTTATGTTTTAAACTTTTCCAGAGCACTGGGAGAGGAGCTTAAGCCCAAGGGCATCTATGTGACCAGCGTTTGCCCCGGTCCGGTGGATACCCCCTTTTTTGACATTGCAGAACGTCACGGCAAAACCCTTGCCATCAAAAAATTAACCATGGTCCGTGCAGACCAGGTGGTAAAGCAGGCCTTAAGGGATTCCCTTCACAAGAAGTCCAAATCCGTATACAGCCTGCCCATCAAGGCATTTGACCTGGTGGCCAAGCTTACACCTCACGAATTGATCTTATATATAATGAGAAGGATGCGAAAATAACTGATGAAAATATCCAGAATGTTTCTTTATGATGACTATAAAGGTACCAGAGATTACTTAAAGACACAGAGCCGATACGAGGTGGCGAGAACCTTAATCTACTTTGGTATCTCTCTGTGCCTGTTTATCGCAGGTATTGTGACTACCGGTGACCGGATGAATGTACTAACCGTGGTAGCGGTACTGGGATGTCTGCCGGCCTGCAAAAGTGCCATTGACGCCTTTATGTTTCTTCGTTACAAAGGCTGCTCATCAGAAAATGCAGATGCCATTGAGGCTCACATGGAAGGTCTTACCGGGCTTTACGACCGCATTTTCACTGCCTATGATAAAAATTATCAGGTGGCTCATATCACTGTAAAAGGAAATACCTTGTGCGGCTTTACTCAGGATTCTAAATTTGATGAAAACGCATTTAACAAGCACATAACCACCATTTTGCAAAAGGACGGTTTTAAAGAAATTTCCGTAAAGATTTTCTCAGATATTAATAAATACACCGCACGTTTAGAGCAGTTAAAGGAGCTTGATGTTAATGAGAAAAACACTTCCGGAATCATCAGTACCCTTAACAATGTATCTCTCTAACAATACATAAATCGAAAGGACTCATCATGCAACAGATAACCATTGGCCCCAATGAGGCCGGCCAACGCCTGGATAAATTTTTGCATAAGTATCTGCCCAATGCCGGAAGCAGTTTTCTCTATAAAATGCTCCGCAAGAAAAATATTACTTTAAACGGCAAAAAAGCAGAAGGAAAAGAGACCCTGGCCCAGGGCGATGTGATTCGTACCTTCTTTGCTGAGGATACTTTCTCAAAATTTGCCGGTAAAGAGGATGTTTCCGTAGATATTTACCAATATAATAAGGCCTTTGATACACTAAAAGGCATCAAAGTTCTCTACGAAAACGAACAAATGCTGGTACTAAACAAGCCCGCCGGAATTTTAAGCCAGAAAGCCAAGGATGCGGATTTAAGCCTGAATGAATGGCTGATTGGTTATTTATTAAACAGCGGTTGCTTAGATGCCAAACAACTGCATACCTTTAAGCCTTCCGTATGTAACCGTCTGGATCGTAACACCAGCGGCCTGGTTTTGTGTGGCAAAACATTGTCCGGTTCCCAAAATTTAAGTGAAATCATCCGTACCAGGGAAGTTTCTAAGTTCTATCGGACCATCTGTGTGGGACAATTGAACAAAACTGTGGATTTAGATGGCTATTTGATAAAAGATGAGCGTAGCAACAAAGTGACTGTATCAGTCAACAAGAAAATTGCGGAGCAAACTGATAGCGGTTCCAAGGAAGCAGATGCCATACGCACCGTAATTCGACCCTTGGCATCCAATGAAAACTATACCTTGCTGGAAGTGGAGCTGATTACAGGTAAAACCCATCAGATCCGTGCACATCTGGCGAGTATCGGCCATCCTTTAATAGGAGATTACAAATATGGCCGCCGGGAGGTTAATGACTCCTTCAAAAAGAAGTTTCAGCTGGAATACCAGCTTTTGCATGCATATCGGCTGGAAATGCCGGATGGCAGGGAAATCATTGCCCCCTTACCCAATCAGTTTCAAAAGATTATGACAGCGCTTCAATTAGACGAAAACCGCCCTTAATGGTATACATAAAAAGGAACAACACTATGGCAACCTGGAATTCTCGAGGACTCCGCGGTTCTACCCTGGAGGATATGGTCAATCGAACAAATGAAAAATATATGGAATCCGGCCTTGCCTTGATTCAAAAGGTTCCCACGCCTATCACACCTATCAGGATAGACAAGGAAACCCGCCACATTACTTTGGCTTATTTTGAGCAGAAGAGTACTGTGGACTATATTGGCGCCGTACAGGGCATTCCCGTATGCTTTGATGCCAAGGAATGCGCTACAGATACCTTCTCGCTTCAAAATATCCACGCACATCAGGTGGATTTTATGCGCAAATTTGAAAAGCAGGGCGGAATTGCTTTTTTCCTGATTCATTATACCCATAAGGACCTGCTGTATTATCTGCCCTTTGAGATGCTGGATTTCTTCTGGCAAAGAGCCCAAAACGGGGGTCGGAAAAGCTTCCGTTTTGAAGAATTAAACCCGGAATATGTATTGCCCAAAAAGCATGGTATTCTGGTTCCTTACTTGGATGCACTGCAAAAGGATTTGGATGACAGAGAATAAATTTTGTTTTTTTTTAATCCTTGACATAAATCAAATGTTTGGTTATACTTACAGATAGTTTATTTTGCTAATTTGCTACTTTGGTAGCACGTTAATTCATTAAAGTGAATGAAAATATATTTTCTTTATGATATGAGAGGACATTAATTATGAGTAAAAAATTACTTCATACTCCGGAAGGAGTGCGTGATATTTATGGCAAAGAATATGCCCGGAAATTACAGGTAGAGAAAAAGCTTCATGAGGTAATTGCCACCTATGGCTACGAAGACATTCAGACGCCTACCTTTGAATTTTTTGATGTATTTTCCAAGGAAATCGGCACCACTTCCAGCAAGGAATTGTATAAATTCTTTGACAAAGAGGGCAATACCCTGGTGCTTCGCCCGGATTTTACTCCTTCCATGGCCCGTTGTGCAGCTAAATATTTCATGGAAGACCAGGCACCTATCCGTTTCAGCTACATGGGTAACACCTTTACCAACACCTCCAATCTGCAGGGTAAGCTGAAAGAAGTGACCCAGATGGGCGTGGAGCTTATTGATGATGCCTCTGTGGAAGCAGATGCTGAGTTGATCAGCCTGGTAATTGAAGCACTGAAGAATACCGGTCTGAAGCGTTTTCAGGTAAGCATCGGTCAAGTGGAGTATTTTAAAGGCTTGTGCGAGGAAGCCGGTCTGGATGAAGAGACAGAGTACGACTTGCGTGCCTGCATCTCCGGCAAGAATTTTTTTGCAGCTCAAGAGCTTTTGGATGAAAGAAAAGTGGTACAGCCCTACAGGGATATTCTGTTAAAGGTTGCTGATATGTTTGGCAATATGACCTCTCTGTCTGATGCTAAGGCCCTGGTTCACAATAAACGCTCTTTGGCCGCCATTGAACGCCTTGAGCAGCTTTACCATGTATTAAAGCTCTATGGTGTGGAAGAGTATGTCTCCTTTGACTTAGGCATGTTAAACAAGTATAATTACTATACCGGCGTGATTTTTAAGGCTTACACCTACGGTGTGGGCGATGCGGTTGTAAAGGGTGGCAGATATGATAATCTGCTCCATCAGTTTGGCAAGGAAGCACCCGCAATCGGCTTTATGATTACCATTGATGAGTTGATTGAAGCACTGGACCGTCAGCATGTTGAGCTTGCCCTTCCTGCCCCCAAGGAAAAGCTGACCTATAAGGCTTTCGACAAGGCTGATTATCAGGCTAAACTGTCCAAGGCCAGAGAAATGCGTGCACAGGGACTGGCCGTGGAACTGATTCGGGAGGAGAATTAAATGAGTGAAGAAAGATATTTAACATTTGCTCTTGGAAAAGGGCGTCTTGCCAATAAAACCCTGGAGCTTTTAGAGGAAATCGGTATCACCTGCGAAGAGATGAAGGACAAAAGTTCCCGCAAACTGATTTTCGTAAATGAGGAATTAAAGCTTAGATTTTTCCTTGCAAAAGGACCCGATGTACCCACCTATGTGGAATACGGCGCTGCAGACATCGGTGTGGTAGGAAGAGATACCATCTTAGAAGAAAACAGAAATGTCTATGAAGTACTGGATTTAGGCTTTGGAAAGTGCAGAATGTGTGTCTGTGGCCCGGCTTCAGCAAAGGAGCTTTTGCAGCACCATGAGCGTATTCGCGTGGCCAGCAAGTATCCTAACATTGCCAAGGATTACTTCTACAACAAGAAGCACCAAACCGTGGATATTATCAAATTAAACGGTTCCGTGGAGTTAGGACCTTTGGTTGAGCTTTCCGATGTAATTGTTGATATTGTAGAAACCGGCTCCACCCTTCGTGAAAATGGTCTGGAGGTATTGGAAGAGGTTTGTCCTCTGTCCGCCAGAATGATTGTCAATCCCGTGAGCATGCAGATGGATTCCGAACGCATCAGAAATCTTGTCACCAAAATCAGAGCAAAATTAGAAGAGCAATAATCATACAAGGAGAAATACTATGAGAATCATTGAGTTGAGCAAGGAGACCAAGGACAATCTCCTGAATGACTTATTAAAGCGAAGCCCTAACAACTACGGCGAGTTTGAGTCTACCGTAAATGATATTATCGAAAATGTAAAGACTAAGGGCGATCAGGCAGTATTTGACTATACTGCACAGTTTGATAAATTTGAGTTAAATCGGGATAACATCAAGGTTACCAGAGCAGAAATTGAAGAAGCCTATACCAAAATGGATGCAAATTTGGTAGAAACCATCC
>JAZQFO010000182.1:0-2931 GCA_045539535.1 Acetatifactor sp. | reverse complement strand
GTCCATGGCCGCAGAAGTAATACCTCCTGCATATCCAGCTCCCTCTCCGCAGGGATAAATCCCTCTGACAACAGATTGGAGGGTCTCATCTCTATGAATGCGAAGGGGTGATGAAGTACGACTCTCCACACCGGACAGAATTGCTTCCGGACAATTAAAGCCTTTTATCTGGCGTCCGAAGGCTTCCATTCCCTGCACAAAGGCTTCGTTGCAGGCCTTCGGCATAATAGCACTGACATCCGCCCATGCACACAAGCCTTTATTCGTAGGAGAAATCCCATAGAATGCATTATCTCCTAATTTTAAGCCTGTGTCAACCTCTATGCCCATATCTAATTCTTCCTGTTTTTTCCCCAGCTCCACACAGGCCTTAAAAATGCCATATCGTTGCATGGGAATTTTGCCCTTAGCCAAAGCGTATGCCTTTTCTTCCAACTTGCGCTGAAATTCCACACCAGCCAAGGGATGCTCAGAACCAAAATCCTGTGGACTGACAGACACGATAATGGCTGAATTAGCATTCTCTCCGTTTCGTCCACTATAACTCATACCGTTTACCGCAAGTCTGCCTTTCTCTGAAGAGGCATTTACCACATAGCCGCCGGGACACATACAAAAAGAATACACGCCCCGCCCATTATCCGCCTGGGCTGCAAGCTTATAAGGCGCTGCACCAAATTCCCCCGCATCCGAATTACCATATTGGCTTTCGTTAATCATCTGCTGGGGATGCTCCACACGCAGTCCCACCGCAAAAGCTTTGGCGTCCATAGGCAGCTTTCTTTCATAAAGCATGGCAAAGGTATCTCTTGCGCTATGTCCGGTGGCAAGCACCAGCTGATTGCAGCGTAAATATTCCGAACCATTTACCCAAATACCTTTTAAACTTTCAGACTCTATATCCAAATCCGTCAGTTGACTTTCAAATCGCACTTCACCGCCCATGGCAATGATTTTCTCGCGCATGGTCTTAACCACTTTACACAGCACATCTGTACCAATATGCGGCTTGGCTTCATACAAAATTTCAGGATTAGCTCCGCATTCCACAAACACCTCTAAAACAGCTTTGTTGCGGCCATCCTTATCTTTTACCAGTGTGTTTAACTTGCCATCAGAAAAGGTTCCTGCGCCGCCCTCTCCAAACTGTACATTAGAGGTGGTATCCAGCACTCCCGTCGCCCAAAAACGCTCCACATCCTTCTGACGTTCCTCCACACACTTGCCACGTTCTAATAAAATGGGACAGTATCCATGCATGGCCAGAAAATATCCGCAAAACAATCCTGCGGGTCCTGTTCCCACAATGATAACACGGTTAGCAAGCTTTGCTTCTCCGGGCATAGGGAAACGATACTGTACCAGTTCTCCTGCACTGATTTGCACATTACTCTGTCCGGATTTGCCACCCTTCTTTCTGCCGGAAGAAGACTTATTCGAAAGCTTATTTAATAGCTTTTTTTCCTGTTTTACACATACCTCTATGGTATAGATATAGTAAATATCAGGCTTTTTGCGGGCATCAATGGATTCCCTGCATATGACCAGCTCTAAAATATCAGCCTGCGGAACAGAAAGTGCTGCCGAAGCCTTGGAAGCAAGCAGCTTTTTTAAACCCTCCACGCCATTTTGTCTGGCGCTGTGAACATATTCACTTTTGATTTTTAACTGATTAATTCTCAACATATATGTATTCCGTCATCCTAGATTCATTATGGCCTTGCCCCATGAAGGCCGGCAAGATAGCCGCTGCACCATGCCCACTGCAAATTATAGCCTCCGCATCTGCCATCCACATCCAAAAGCTCTCCTGCAAAGAAAAGCCCCGGAACAATTGTAGATTCCATATTGGTACCTACAAATTCCGTAGACACACCTCCGGCACACACCTGAGCCTGGTCATAGGAATTGCTGCCTGTCACATGAAGCCGCCAATCCTTGCACAGTTCAAACACACTCCAAAGCTTTGTATCGTCCACTTTTTCCATGGGCATGTCCCGCTTAAGACCTGCTAACTTCATGAACAACAGCATCAGTTTCTTATTCAGCATACCGGTGAAAAATTCCTCTACAGTCCTATCATTCTGTAAAAGCTTACGCACCTGACACAGCTGCTCGAATTCCTCCGGCGAAACATCCGGCAAAAAGTCAATCTGCACTGCAACTTCTGCATTTTTACCCATATTCCGAAGAAGATAATTGACCTTGCGGCTCAGCTGAAATACCGGAATTCCGGATATGCCGTAATCTGTAAGTTGCAGTTCGCCCCGTTCTATAATCTCTTCTCCGTCGTCCATGCCGAGTACTTTTATCTGTGCATCTGCACGCACTCCTGCAACCTCTTTTAGAAAGCTTTCCTGACAATGCAGTGCCACCAAAGCAGGCACTGTCGGTATCAACTCATGCCCCAGCTTTTTGGCCAATTTATATCCGCTTCCATCCGAACCGGTTTTCGGAGCAGCCTTACTGCCGCAAGCAAGAATTACCCGGTCAAACTGCCAGGTTCTGTCACCTGAGCTCACCTGAAAAACACCATCTGCACCTTTGACCACAGCATTTACTTTGGCTTGTGTCTCAACCTCCACACCACTTGTGCGAAGCTCTGTTCGAAGCACATCCAGCACTGAGGCAGCCTGCTCCGAAAGGGGGTACAGATACCCGTTTTTCTCCTTTAGCATCAAACCGATTCCTCTAAAAAAGCGTATTGTCTCCTCTATATCAAACATTCTAAGACATGCTTTCATCCAATCTGCATCTGCACCATAATAGTCCCGGTGGCTCAGATCCAGATTGCCAAGATTACACTTACCGTTTCCGGTAGCCAATATTTTCTTACCAACACGTTCTCCGCCCTCTAAGAGCGTAACACGTGCACCTTCTCTAGCTGCCGTGATCGCTGCCATCATGCCTGCAGCACCACCGCCGATAACA
>JAZQFO010000181.1:0-9233 GCA_045539535.1 Acetatifactor sp. | reverse complement strand
CCCAAGGCAGGCTGCGCAGGCTCCATCTTAAACATACTGGACATGCCCGAATTTAACCATCAGGTAGCCGTAACCAGAGGTGTTTTGGAAGAAGAATGCAGCGAAATGCTTAAAACCTTTTTCGCGGAGCTAAGAGTACGCAACAAGGCGGAGCGGGAAGCCAGGAAGCTGGCCGAAGCGCAATCTGAATCATAAATAACCAGACAAAGACCCGGCTCCAGCCGGGTCTTTTGCTATCGGTAACTTACTTCAATTTTATCTTCCCACATCTCTAACTCTTGTATCTGACTTTCCGACAAAAATATTCTATCCACAGTCAGACTTTCCAGATTGGGATACTCCGACAGAAAATCATAGGACTCCGGTCCCCAGTCAAAGCGTATTAGGGACAAATTTTGCACTCCCTTAAATTGGGTTAAAAATTCCTCTGACAAAAGCTCCCCCTGCTGCGTATCCCGCAATATACATTTGCTCAGAAGAAGCGTCTCCACGCTGTAATTTTCCTCCATTTTCGCTTCATCTATGTAGAAAATCGCTTCCGCGCCAAACCAACTGCCCCCTAAAGCAAGAGACTTTAAATTCTCCATACCAAAAAGCAGCTCCGCACCCTTAACTTCAAAATATCCTTCAAAGCTTAATTGAAGCTCCACTAATTTCGTCATCTCTGTCAGAATGCGCAAATCAAAAACCCAGTCCTCTATACCGTAATAATTCCAGTCAGCTCCATTCTTAACCGTAAGATTCAAAACAGACAACTGATCCCTAAATTCTCCAATGGTTTCCAGACTTTCCTCCGCATCTATGGTAATCTTTAACTCCTCTATGCCGGAAGAAAGGCTCTGCAGTTCTGACGCTTCCACTGCCACATCATCCAATAGCCAAAGGCGTTTGAGATTAGGCAAATCTGACACCAGCGTCAAATCGCCGTCTGCTCCGTAACACAGCATCAGTTCTTCTAAGCCTTGCATCTTATTTACAAAGCTGCACTGCTGCAAGGTCGCCTTATCTATGTAAAGGCTGCGCAGATTGTCTGCATCCTGCAAGACATCCAGATTGACATAGCTGTCTCCACAGGCCAAATGCAGGCTCTCCAATGACTCCACACAAGAAAGCTCCCCCAAATCCACTGCTGCATCACAGGAAATATTGATGTATTCCAACTCCCGCAAATTGGGATATTGCTTCAAACAGCCAAATGCATCTGCCTCGTTATAATACTCCAGGCTAAGCACTTCCAAATTGTCCGGGTTAATCACTCCCTCCAAAGCCTTGGGCGAATCCTGCATTTTAATCCGGGTAATCTGATTACGCTTGGGCAAAATACTTTGATTCAGGTTATTATACTCAGGAACCTCCACATAGGTTAGCCCGGTAAGCATAGAAATATCTGCAGGTGTAGGAAAGATCTCATCCGGCCCGCACTGCCAAGTCTGAATGGTTTCCTCAAATTCCTGCTGACTCTCACAATCCTTATAATCCACCTTACTATAGCTTACGCAGGTAGTACCGCCATAATCAATGGCAATATACTTAATCTCTGCAAACTCTTCCGCTGTAATATCTTCAAAATCCTTTCCCCATACATCCTTGCAAAAGGATCTGATAAAGCGCTGCTCAATCTCTTGCCTTACCTCTATCTTGGCCTGTATCTGCTCCTGCAGCTGGTGTTTTTCCACCATATTTCCCAAATAAAAATTGGCTCCCAACGTCAGTCCGATAATCAGACAATCCACCCAGATAGACACCACCGAAACTCTGATTACCTGATACCATTCGCGATAAACCCATGCCGCCGACGGCAGAAAAATCATATTAAATATCAGACCAAGGCCTACCAACGCCATTGTAAACCACAGTATTGGGTTTGCAAAAAAGTCATGAAACAGCTTTGTCCAGGTAAATTCCCCTTCTATCAGGAAAATAAACAAGCTAATAAACATGGTGAAAATAAAAAGAATTCCGCCGCCCAAATGTCCGCAGGCCCAGCCCACACCGGAACGTCTTGCCCGTTCTTTAAAATCCTGATTAGGCAGCTGAATATCACACTTTTTCTCCAAAAGCGAAAATAAATCATAAGGAAATTCTCCGGTAATCATAGAAACAGAAACATCCCTACCCTTACAGGGAATCAGATATCGTCCGTTTTTGATACGGATTTTACGACGCTTTATCAGCTTGGCCATTTCCTCATAGGTAACAATCTTTTCCTTACGAAGAAACCGATGTACATAAACGCATTTCGTGGTAAAAATGGTCTCCGTATGTTCCATATATTTGGTTAAAATGGGCGAAATCAAAAACAGACTCCCCATGAAAAGGACATATAAAATGAAACCGGCCACGTGATACCATCTGCAAGCCTCCAGACCGGCTTTCAAATCCTCCATAGTTGTGGCCCAGCCGTCTGTGTAAACCGAATAACCAAAAATATAAAGAAGTAAGGCCACCATAGCCACCACCAGAAAGCACATAAGTCCCGTCCAGAAGGGTCCCACAGATGCATAATACCATGCCATAGGAGGATAGGCTCGATATATCTCCCGTTCATTGGCACGGTCCCAAATCTCTACCTGCTTTCTTTGCCGCTCCTCAAATTCTCTTTGTAAATTCTGCATCATTTACTCCATCCTCAAATTGCGGATTTGACCGCGAAGAGACAAAATACTCCCCGGCGCCACAGACAGTTCATCCACGCCCAGACGAAGCCACTCTTTAAGCAAACTCTCATCTCCTGCCAATTCACCACAGATCCCTACGGGAATCCCTGCGCTATGACCACTTTCCACCGTCATGGCAATCAATTTAAGCACTGCCGGATGATGGGCATCATAAAACCGCTCAAGTCCTCCATTTTCTCTGTCACAAGCCAATGTGTACTGGGTCAAATCATTGGTGCCGATACTAAAAAAATCCACTTCTTTTGCAAGCTCGCAGCTTACCAAAGCTGCTGCCGGAGTCTCTATCATAACACCCTGACTCGGCACTTTAAAAGAAAGTCCCTCTGCAGTAAGCTCTTCCTTAACCTGTTGTGCAATTTCCTTGATTTGTTCTACTTCTGTCACTCCTGTAATCATGGGATACATTACCCGCAAGTCACCGAACTGCGCCGCCCGAAACAAGGCCCTAAGCTGCGTTTTCAAAATCTGCGGTCTATCCAGACAAACTCTGATTCCACGGCACCCAAGAGCCGGATTTTTCTCCTCCGAAAGAGCCATGTAATCGCACTGCTTGTCTGCACCCACATCCAGCGTACGGATAATCACAGCCTTCCCCTGCATCCGCTCCACAGCCTGTCTGTAAACTGCCAACTGTTCTTCCTCAGTGGGAAAGCTCTCTCTCTCCAGATACAGAAATTCACTTCTAAAAAGCCCGATACCCTCCGCATCATTTTCTATTGCTTGATTCAGATCCTCAAGACATCCCACATTAGCTCCGAGAACAATTCTTCTTCCATCCGGGCTTACCGTCTCCTTACCCTTATTGGAAACTGCTGCTTCCCTGGCGAGACGCCGGGTTTCTAATTTCAGCTCCAACGCCTTTTGCACAGATTCATCCGGCTCCACATAAAACATACCGTTCTCAGCATCCAGCGCTCCTTGTAAACCATTTATCTCCTGCCAGTCCTGTGCCATCTCCACACCCACAATCGCCGGAACGCCCATGGTTTTCGCCAAAATTGCAGTATGAGACAGGGCAGAACCTTTCTGCGTCACAAAGCCAAGCACCTTGTTTCGATCTAATTGTATCGTCTGGGAAGGGGTCAAATCCTCAGCCACAACAATGACAGGCGTGTCGTTTTTAGCATAGCCATCCTCCTCTATACCGCTTAATATTTTTACAATTCTATCTGACACATCCCGGATATCCGTAGCACGTTCCCGGATATATGCATCCTCCATACCTGCAAATACTTCTGCAAAATAAGCACCGGTCTGTGCCACAGCATATTCTGCATTGACACATTTATCATAAATCAACTCTCGAATGGTCTCATTATAATTCTCATCCTCCAGCATCATCTGGTGCACATCAAAAATAGCAGCTTCCTCTGAACCTACTGTATCTACTGCCTTTTCATATAAATTTTTTAACTGTAAGGCAGCCTGCTGTCTGGCCTGCTCATATCGGGCAATCTCTGCCCTCGGATTGTCTATGGACCTGCAGCACACGGGCTGTTTTGCATCCTGATACACCCAAATGGTCCCCATAACAATCCCGGGGCTTACCCCTCTTCCCTGACCGGTTTTCATCGGATTCCTCCCTGCTCTAACAGCTTATTGATTTCTTCTTTGGTAGCAAAGCACTCTGAAAAAGCACTGGCACTTCCGGCCGCAAGCCCCATGTAAAACGCATGCCTGTAATCTTTCTTTGCAAGCCAGCCTGCCATAAATCCTGCCACCATGGAATCTCCCGCTCCCACACTGTTTATCACTTGTCCGCAGGGTGCCGGCGCGCTATATACTTCCCCGTTTTCAGCAAGGAGCACTGCACCCTCTCCGCCCATGGATATCAGCACATTTCTCGCTCCCTTTTCCTGAAGCTTCCGGGCATAGGGCACCACCTCTTCCCTGGTGGACAGCTCCACACCAAACAACGCACCCAACTCATGGTGATTGGGCTTTATCAAAAAGGGGTGATTCGGCAAGGTCTGCATCAAAAGCTCTCCCGTGGCATCCACCGCCACAAGCACCTGCCGATTTTCTAACACTTCCATCATTTGCTTATAAATATTCTTGGGCACAGAAGGCGGAATACTGCCTGACAAAAACAACACATCTCCTTTGGTCAATAGCTTTAACTGTTCCATTAACTCCTGAATCTGTGAAGTTGTAATCACCGGTCCCTGACCATTAATCTCCGTGCCATCTACAGATGTCAACTTTACATTTATGCGCGATATACCGCTTACAGGGATAAAACCACTCTCAATCCCCTGTGCCCTTACCTGTCTTGCAATCTCCTCTCCTGTAAAGCCTGCCACAAATCCGAGGGCTACACTTTCTAACCCCAGATTTTTAAGCACCTGTGACACATTGATGCCCTTCCCGCCGGCCACCAGCTTTTCGGATTGGGTCCGATTGGTAAGTCCCAGCTGAAAATCATTCACAGATACAATATAGTCAAGAGACGGATTCAACGTAACAGTGTAAATCATCAAGGTACACTCCTTTGCATTATTATGCTTATTATACAAGGAAATACAAAGGCTTTCAATAATAGAAAACTTCACCCCTTGACAAATTCACCTCAAAACGATACACTAAAAAAGCCGTACATACGGAGCACCTGCTTCCGATGATGAAATTCGGTCTCGCGCAATGGGAATCCACGAACCGTGTCAGGTTGGGAACAAAGCAGCACTAAGTGGAACCTCTCATGTGCCGTGAGGCACCCGGGTGGAGACGGAAGCAAAGACCGTGTGTGCGGTTTTTGCATGCAAAACTTTATGTCACTATATCGGTATATATCCTTCACGGTCTCGCATCTCGCAAGACCAACCGCCGGTTGGTCTGTGAAAAAGCGTAGCGGCACATAAGATTGCATAGTACGCAATCTAAGTGCCGACGTTTTTCAAGGGACCGTGCCAGGACATATACCGATATAGTGATATAAATACCTAAAAAAACCCAATGAAAGAAACAACAAATGGAAAAAGAGTTTTCAATAGACAATTTCATGAAGGATTGTGTGCTTTGTCCCAGGATGTGTCACACCAACCGACTTGAGGGTCTGGTTGGGTTTTGCGGCCAGACCGGAGAGATTAGGGCCGCCAGAGCTGCGCTGCACTTTTGGGAGGAGCCTTGCATCTCGGGGGCAAACGGTTCCGGTACGGTGTTTTTTTCGGGCTGTAATCTTCGATGTGTTTTTTGTCAGAACCACAACATTGCGTTGGGCGAGGTGGGACAGACCATTTCGATAGAGCGATTGGCGGAGATTTTTCTGGAATTGCAAGAAAAGGGAGCCCACAATATCAACCTGGTGACTCCCACTCATTTTATACCTCAGATTGTAATCGCGCTGGAGACTTCTAAGCGCAAGGGACTGACTGTCCCAATTGTGTACAACACCGGAAGCTACGAAAACGTTGACTCTCTACGTATGCTGGACGGCCTTGTAGACATCTATCTGCCGGATTTGAAATATTATTCTACAGAGCTTAGTCTGCGTTTTTCTCACGCAGCAGACTATTTCCGGCAGGCCACTGCGGCCATCGCCGAGATGTATCGCCAGGTAGGTAACCCGATTTTTAGCCAAGACGAAACCGGTCTTCTTCAACGAGGCATAATTGTGCGCCATCTTTTGTTGCCCGGTCAGACCAAGGATTCCAAGAAAATCCTGCGCTACCTTTACGAAACCTATGGAGATAATATTTACATCAGCATCATGAACCAATATACGCCGCTGCCCCATGTGGCTCATATTCCGGAATTAAACCGCCCTGTCTCGGACGAAGAATACGAAAGAGTACTGACCTTCGCCAAGCGTTTAGGCATCCAAAACGGCTTTTACCAGGAAGGTGCCACCGCCACGGAAAGCTTCATCCCCGCCTTTGACTACGAGGGTCTGTAGTGTTAGGCCATTGGTTTATTGGAGGCTAATTTCTAGTATTGATTGAGGCGCCATATCCTCTAACACAGGGCCTTGAAAAACGTCGGCACTTAGATTGCGTACTATGCAATCTTATGTGCCGCTACGCTTTTTCACGGAGCGAGAGCGTCCCTTGTTAGAGGATATGGCGCCTTAATCGATAGCAGAATTCAAAGCCCCCAATAAGCCAATGGCCCAACACTACAGCTCCACCGGGATCATGTAGTAACCGAAGTCTCCTTCCTCAGCAGGCTCTATGGCGCTTTCAAAGCTCTGGAAGCCAAACATTACCGCGGTTTTCTTTTCCCTTTCCATAAAAAGTCCGGGTACTCCGATATAATAGCGAGATTGGCCTTTTTCCCGGATGCGGGTAAGTATCAGGTGCTGATAGTTGTAATATCCATGCAGGAGGAAACTGTTGTTGGCCAATTTGAAATGTCTTTCTCCCAGTATTACGAAATCACCGGGGCCCATGGACAAATATTCACGCTCATCCGAAAATGGCGTTTTATGCGGATAAATAGCCCACAGCTGTTCCCATTTTGTGTCTTTCATCACCTCTGACGCTCCCACCTCCTTTTCCTCCGGCAAAGACTCTATGGTTACCGTAGGAACAATTTCCTGCAGGGGGATAAACTCATCAACTTCCTTTGTGGCAGCGTTCTCTACACAGATTTTCTCCGCAACTGCTTCCTCTATAGGTGCTTCTTCTATAAAGGATGCCTCCTGTGGCCGGATAATGTCTGCCGCCTTCTCCATTCCCCACTTACAACAAATCTCCTTGTTCTCTGAAATGGGAATACGAATGCCTGTCCAGTCTTCATAAGCCATTCCTTGTCCATCCAAACTGGCACAATCTAACCGGTCCAGGTACAGCTTAATCCCTCCATCAGCCAGCTCTATTTTACATAGCTCCTGCTCCTTTGAATCAGCCAGCAAAAAAAGCGGCCGCACCAAACGGTCCCTGCGGTACAATCCACTCACCTGCAAACTGATGCTACACAGGTTGTCCTGTCTTTCCACCTTTAGAAAACCTGCGCCTTTACTGCGCTGTCCGTTTTCACAAAAATCCAAATATCTGATTTGGCGTTCATATACCGCCATGGGTCTGGTTTGTCCATAATACATAAAAATACCCCCGCACCTTGCAATTTCTTTACTGCAATATATGCGGAGGTATCCATTTCTATTCCTTTTTTATGCTGAGCTATTCAACGCTCTCCAGATACTTCATATAATTTACAACCACCAATGCAATGTTGAAAGTCAGTGCATCATCAAAGCTGCGCAAATCAAGTCCGGTACTCTTCTGAATCTTCTCAATACGATAGACAAGCGTATTTCGATGTACAAAAAGCTGTCTGGAAGTCTCGGACACGTTCAGATTGTTCTCGAAGAACTTGTTCAGGGTATTCATGGTCTCTTCATCCAAATCCGTAGGCACATTGTCGCCGAAAATCTCTTCAATGAAAATCTTGCACAGATTCACAGGCAGCTGATAAATCAGTCTTCCGATACCTAATGCACTATATGCCGCCACCTCACGCTCTGCATAGAAAATCTTACCCACGTCCAGAGCCATCTGTGCTTCCTTGTAGGACTTAGAAACATCCTTAAGCTCCTGAACCACCGTACCATATGCCACGCGCACCTTCAGCATAGCCTCTGCATTCATCATATCCACGATGGTATTGGCTACCAGCTCCAAAGCCTCCTGGCTGCTGTCATCTGAAAGAGCCTTAATCAAAATCACATTTTTCTCATCCACAGAAGTCACATGATCTCCTGCCTGACTGGAAAACATGCCTCTCAAAAGCTCTGTAACCATATTATCCTTCTCTTGACCGGTCTCCACCAGAAATACCGCTCTGGGCACGGACACATCCAGATGAAGCTTCTTGGCACGGTTATGGATATCCACCAACAATAAATTATCCAGCAAAAGATTCTGGAAAAAGCTGTTTCTGTCAAAGCGCTCCCTATAAGCCACCGCCAGATTCTGCAACTGACACACCGCAATGCGGCACACCATATAGGCATCATCTGCACTGCCTCTGGCCATCACCACATAGAGAAGCTCACCATCATCATAAATCTTCATCAAATGGCAACTGCCAATCACCTGACTATCCGCCGGCGAATCTGCAAAACTGCTAATCATTGCAGCCGAAACATCCTTCTGCTCCATGGTCGTAGAAGCCACCGGAACACCCGACAGCTCATACACTGTCAGATCCACCTTGGTAATCGCCTTCAACTCATCTATACTTGTCTGAATAATCTGATTAGAAATCATATATACCCCTTCACCCGGCCCCAATTAGAGCCTCATCTTTTTACTATTCTATCATATCTTATTTTGCTTGCAACCGCAAGTTTAAAAACCAGAAAGACCCAGGCGCCTTTAGCACCCAGGTCCTTCAAACCCAAAACTAATTCTTCTCTAAAACAAATTCCAGAACCATATGAACTTCTTGCTTGCAATCTTGAACTTCACAGTCTTCTCGCCTGCGTAGTCTCCCACACCCTTGATGGTCACGGATGCGGTGCCCTTCTTTACATTGTTCTTGTAGCTGTCTTCCACAATCACATAGTCCTCGCCATAGGTTAAGGTCTCCTTGCCCATGGTGACCTTGATGTCAGAA
>JAZQFO010000180.1:0-3028 GCA_045539535.1 Acetatifactor sp. | reverse complement strand
ATACTTGGAGGCAATCTCCGGCATGGATAAATTTACTTTCCAGCCGGGAGGCGGTGCTCATGCTGTATTTACGAACGCTTCTATTATCCGCGCTTATCATGAGTCCCGCGGTGATGACAAGAGATGTGAGATCATTACTTCGATCCATACACATCCATCCAGTGCAGCGACGCCGGCTCTTGCAGGCTATAAGGTTATCACACTGATGCCGAAGGAGGATGGTCTTCCGAGCCTGGAGGAATTCAAAGCTGCTCTTTCAGAGAAGACAGCGGCATTCTTCTTCACGAATCCAGAGGATACTGGACTTTATAATACGAAAATTAAAGAGTTTACAGATGCAGCCCATGCGGTAGGCGCGCTGTGTTCTTATGACCAGGCAAATGGAAATGCTGTTCTGGGCATTGCCAGAGCAAAAGAGGCAGGATTTGATGTGTGTCATTTCAATCTGCATAAGACATTTTCTGCTCCTCACGGCGGATTTGGCCCTGGATGTGGAGCAGAAGGCGTAAAGGAATTCCTGATTCCGTTCCTTCCAAAGCCAACGGTGGAGTTTGATGGGACGAAATATTTCTTGGACTACGATCGCCCGGAAAGTATCGGACGTGTACGAGAATTCCTTGGAAATATTGGAGCTGTCATGCATGCATATATGTGGATTCGCACATTAGGTCCGGAAGGTCTCAAGAAGGCATCTGTGATAGCGGTTCTGAATAATCAGTATATGGTGAAAAAGATTATGGAAAATGTGCCAGGTGTGACACTTTGGTATGATCAGGGACAGAGAAGGATGGAGCAGACCAGATTCAGCTTCGATAAACTGAAAGAAGAAACAGGATGTGGTATTGAAGAAGTGAACAACCGGCTTGTAGACTATGGCATCCCGGAAATCTGGGAGTCCCATCATCCATGGACGGTGGAAGAGCCGTTTACACCGGAGCCGACAGAAGGTTATAGTAAGGAAGAGCTGGATTACTTTGTGGCAGTGCTGGCTAAGGTAGCTCAGGAGTGTTACGATGATCCGGAAATGGTGAAAAAAGCGCCTTACAGGGCTTCTAAACATCAGTCTCTCAATGCCTTTGCCGAGAAGTATGAGGATATCGCTTCAACATGGCGTCAGTACCAGAAGAAGTATGTAAATAAATAATTTTAAATAGCATGCTTGTGGAGCAGGGATAATGGTTTTAACGGGTACCCCGAGTCCTTGGTTGGGGACTCTTGGGTACCCATTTATTACGGGAGGTAAAAGATTCATGATTTATCAGGAGATAGAAATGCAGGTTATGAAAGCGCTGCAGGAATTACTTGCCGTTTCAACAATAGAAAAAGGGGATATATTTATCGTGGGCTGCTCATCCAGTGAAATCGGAGGACATCAAATCGGAAAAGGATCTGATCCGAAATTGGCAGAGGCTGTTTATCGTGGACTTTACCCGAAATTGAAGGAGAGAGGGATATATTTGGCAGCTCAATGTTGTGAACATTTGAACAGGGCAGTGGTCGTAGAGAAGGAGGCATTATTGCCGGGTACGGAGATATGCAATGTGGTTCCCCAACTTCATGCAGGCGGAGCGTTTGCTATGGAGGTTTATAAGCATGCGTTACATCCTGTTTTAGTTGAGCGTGTATCCGCGTCAGCAGGTATGGATATAGGAGATACACTGATCGGCATGCATTTAAAACCGGTTGCAGTTCCAGTCAGGATATCTGTGAAGCAGATTGGAGAGGCACATCTGGCTTGTGCGAGGACAAGACCCAAATTTATCGGCGGAAGCAGAGCCGTCTATGATGAAAGTCTTATTAGTTAATCAGTCAGTCGACCGTAACTGTGGAGGAAAGAGGGAGGAACATCATAGTGAAGAAGATAGGAGTAATTATCAATCCCATTGCAGGACTAGGTGGACGAGTGGGATTAAAAGGCAGTGATGGAGCAGACATCATTGAGAGAGCTTTAGCTTTGGGAGGAAAACCAGAGTCTTCCATACGTGCAGGTTACGCCCTCGAGCAATTAGCAGATGTAGCCGCAGAGATTGAGTTCTTCGCCTATGCCGGGGATATGGGGGAGAATCAGCTAAAGAAGCTGGGCTACTCCGTGACAGTCATTGGTAGGCAGGAAAACGAGGCAAGAAGCACATCAGATGACACCATTGCTGCAGCAAAAAGGATGATGGAAGAGAACGTAGATATTCTTATTTTTGCTGGTGGGGATGGTACTGCTCGAAATATCTGCGAGGCGGTTGGAACGGAACTGCCGGTAATCGGTATCCCGGCAGGGGTTAAGATTCATTCAGCAGTGTATGCAATCAACCCGAGGAACGCGGGTATGGTGGCAAAGGATTTTGTTGCCGGACGAGTCACGAAAATGATTGAGTCAGAGGTTATGGATATCGATGAAGAACTGTTCCGACAGGGGCGTGTCATCGCAAAGCTGTATGGATATATGATGGTTCCTGACGGTGGCAGTAAGGTGCAGAATATGAAAGCGGGAGGTGCTTCGGAAGCAGCAGAGCTGATGGGCATGGCCGAGTATGTGGCAGATTCTATGGAGGAGGACACAATCTATATCATCGGTCCGGGAAGTACGACCAGAAGTATCATGGAAGAGTTAAAGCTTCCCAATACCCTGCTGGGAGTAGATGTGATCAAAAATAAAAAACTACTTGCATCAGACATCAGTGAGCTAGAACTGTGGAATCTTCTTCAGAAGGAAAAAGGGAAAGTGAAGATCATCGTCACCCTAATTGGTGGTCAGGGTAATCTGTTCGGCCGTGGTAACCAACAGATAAGCCCGCGCATTATTCGCTATGTTGGAAAGGGTAATATTATTGTAGTGTCCGGCACTACGAAGTTGGTTGCTCTGCATGGAAGGCCGTTACTGGTGGATACCGGAGATCCGCAACTGGATCAGGAGCTTTGCGGCTACATAGAGGTAGCAATCGGGTATCAGGCTACGTCAATCTGTACGGTCAGCAATTAGGTTTTTACAAATAATATTCAACCTTTCCATTATCCTTATTGAAGCTTTGAGTAT
>JAZQFO010000179.1:0-2286 GCA_045539535.1 Acetatifactor sp. | reverse complement strand
TCCCTTTCGGGGGCCCTCCCTTATACCCGACAAGCAAAAATAAAAACTTGCCATATTTACAGAATCCGTCACATAAAATACATAGATACCATTTTGCTAAAAGGAGGATTTATGGAGCCCGGATACCCTGATCGTGTGTTGGCCTTTGACGCACTTTTCACCACCAACCACATACAGATGTTAAAACTCCTTATCGGCTACATGGAACCTTCCATGCAAGGCAAACTGGCTGCATACATTAAATTCATGGAATTAAAACACACATTAGATTTAATAACAAAATATCCTCACATCCGTATCGGACCCGAAAACACCGCAGACGCCTCGCCCCCTAAAATATCCGCATTGTTGGAGGACATCCTCCCATTCTCCACTCCTGCCCAGCGCACACAGCTGGAAAACTTAAAAAATATGTTTCAGACAATGGACAATATGCAGGAAATGATGGAGATGATGGAACTAATAAAGGAAATGTCCCCGGAACTGTTTGAAGGCGGAATGAATTTTACACAGGAAGGTGATATGTCACAGATGATGGATATGATGCAAATGATGCAGGGAATGTTTGGAGGAACGGATTCTTCCGCTCCCTAACGTATAATTGTCAACGAAAGGAATCAAACCATGACCCAAAACAATCAAAGACCCGCCTGGATGGAGGACGAACTGGTACAAAACATCCCCCAGGACAAACTGGACTTTTTGAATCAAATGTTTAACGAAGCTAACATGCGCAAGCAGGCTTTTGCCCCGGGCAAAAGCCAAAAAGAAATGCTGATGATGCTCATGCCCATCATCCAAAAGGCCAAAGCCGCCAAGCTCTCCTTTTCCCCTCAGGAAATCCAGGCCGCCACTGCCGCCATCCGCAAATACAGCACACCGGAGGAGTTAGAGCAGATTGATAAGATTTACAAGGAACATATGAAGCAGTAAATGTCAAGACCCGGGCAGGTGCGTGCGCACCTACCCGGGTCCCTAAATTACTCATTTTTTAACTTATAAAGCTGTTCTGTTCAGACTATAGATGGTCTTGGTTGCCTTACCAAGAGCAACCTGTATTTCCTTGCTGGCCTCATCCATGCCCTGAGCCAAAGACTGAACCTCTTCTGCAACCACCGCAAAGCCTCTTCCGGACTCGCCGGCTCTTGCTGCCTCGATGGAAGCATTCAAAGCAAGAATACGCTGTTTGCTACCAAATCCTGCAATCTTCTGGGCACTGGCATTAGCTGCATCAATCTCTGCCATGGCAGTCTTGATATTATCCTTCATGCCATCAATCAGATCCGTATTGCTGTAGGAATAATAGCTGGTACGCACAAACATATTAATCACATCGCCCAAAAGGTTCGCGGAAGCTTCAATTTCATCTCTCGTTTTTACCTTTACCTTTTGCAGGGCACGGATATACATATCCTCGTCAATTCCAAGTTCTCTTGCCGTAGCTCTGAAACGCTCTTCATTGGGCGGTTCAGGAAGCACCTGTCCACCGATAATGCTACCCAACTTCGTACCGTCTTCCAACGTAATGGGTATGCCAAAATCTACCAGCCCGGCATGGCAGGAATACACGCCCTTGCCCTCCTGATCGTTTTTTACGCAACGTCTACAGCCTTCCTGACTGCCACGGGTCAGCTTAATACAAAAGTCCGTGAAATTATAACAGTCACTGATGTATTCGCCGTCTGCACCTACGGCAACTGTTGCAAGACCGGTACTCTTCGCCCAGTTGTTCATAATTTCCTCAAACTTTTTCATATCACAGAAATCTTGAATTTTAACCATTCGTATCGCCTGCTTTCTTTATCTTTATGTTATTCGGAGCGTTATTCATCCAGATTATTCTCCGCTACCTTGGCAGCTCTTGCAGCAACTTCCTTCTCCTGTACATCGGAGGGAGCCTGCTCGTAGCGAGCAAATTCATAAGAATAATCGCCGCGTCCACCGGTCATGGAACGAAGATCGGTACAATAACCGAACAATCCACTCATAGGGATATCTGCCTCAATCACCTGCTTGCCGCCTGCAAGAGGATTCATACCAAGCACACGGCCTCTACGCTTATTCAAATCACCCATAACATCACCGGTGTATGCATCGGGAACCGTTACCTTCAAGGATGCGATAGGCTCTAAAAGTACGGGATGTGCTTCCATAAAGCCTTTCTTGAAGGCCTGAATGGTAGCCATCTTAAACGCCATCTCAGAGGAGTCAACAGGATGATAGGAACCATCGTAAAGTACTGCCTTCACACCTACTACAGGGTATGCAGCCATGGGTCCCTTCACT
>JAZQFO010000178.1:0-15443 GCA_045539535.1 Acetatifactor sp. | reverse complement strand
CCGGATATTTTCAACATATGTCCCTTAAAACAAACCAGGTCAGACTGTTTACTTCTTGGTTGGATAATCGTTACGTCAGACTGCTCAAAATAGGCTCCCTGATATTCCCCTTTTATGTAATCCTCAGAAAAGAAGCGACTGGCAGGTCGAACCAGACGAAATTCTCTGACTGCCTCTCTGGAAAATCCCTGATCTGCATAATACTCCGCGTTTTCCATATTTTCCCGAACAACTCTTCTCACAAACTCATTTTTATACAAAGTCTTAAATTCCTGCAGGGCTTTTTTATTGAAGTGTTGCACAATGAGAGACAAAATTATAGCCCCAATCCAGATACCCATTGCAATAGGCATAATCATATCCTGTCTGCCACCGCGCAATACCACTTGGGGAACCAATAATACAGCAGCAAATATTGCAACCACCAACACGAAATTCATCAGCCTTTTAACAAACTTTATTCTCTGGCTTTTCTTTCTCAATCTCTCAATTTCATCACTTGCATATACGTTGTACATAAGCACCCTCCTAAAAACAATATCCACCTATACAAAATTCATATACTCCAGATACAACTGTTCAAACTCCGGCACTGTAGCCAGATTCAAAATCTGTACCCTCTCTCTCGCAATCTGCATAGAATCCTCCTGGCCCTGCAACAAACAACTACCCAACTGCAACACTCCCGACAAAGCTGTATTCCCTCCTGCAACAGCTTTCCCGGCAAGCTCATGGGGTAATAATCCAATGGCTGCAGCTGCTTCCGGCAAAAGATAATATCCAAATCCCCCTGCCAGCACCACCCGGTGGATCTCCTGATGGTTAATTCCATATTCCTGTAACAAAATTTCTATGCCTGCACGAATAGCACCTTTGGCCAGCTGCACTGCACGTATGGATCCTTGGGTAACACACACGTCTCCAATGCGTACTCCCTTGTCAAAATAAGCATCTGACAATAACCCGGTCTCATCCATTATCCCATCCTGCAACAGCTTCGCCAAAAGACGCACCATATCCGCTCCCCAGATTCCCCGGTTCACACCGCCTTCAAAAGCCGGCCCCGCCGCAGTTGCACAGGCAATCATTTTCTCCCGGTTACCAAGCACCAACTCTCCGTTGGTACCCAGATCAATCAAAAGTGTAACTTCATCTCTCCTCCACATATCACAGGCAAACATACCTGCCACAATATCACCGCCCACAAAAGCAGACAGCCCCGGCACCACCACACAACGCACACCTGCCAGCTCAAAATCTGCCATCTCCAAATGCGACGCCACAAAAGGTGCTCTGCCCAGTTCTGCAGTATCATAACCCATCAAAAAATAAGACATGGTAGTATTGGCAGCAATGACTGTCAACATAGACTCTCCCGCCGCCAGACTTTTCTGAAACTGCTGGAATCCCTGTTGTAATACATTCCGCACCTGTAGCTGCAACTTTTGGGCTACCGCAGAATCTGTAGCTGCCGCAATGCGAGACAACACATCCGCTCCATACTCCACCTGAGGATTCACCACAGCAAAACAATCTGCCACCGCACCATCCCTTTCGTAAAGCTGCATGGCTATGGTGGTGGTACCGATATCCACCGTTACCAGGCGTCTTTCTCCGTCATATGCACAAATCTCGTCAGAGAAGCCGTCGGACAAGGAATTATGCATCACAAAACGGATGCCCTTTAAGCCATCCTGTCCTTCTCCATAGCATCTTCCGCATCCGATGCATATTTGACATCTTTTACCGTTTTTACACAAATTGATTACGCTCCTGATTGTAATGATAATCTATGCTTTGAAGCTTCTGTACAAGCTCCTCCTTATCCAAATCCATATCTTCGCACATGGCATCCAGACTTTGATAAAAGTCACGCAATTTTAAGTTCACAAAACTCAAAAGCATCACCGGGTCCTTAGGAATCATAATATCCTCTTTTCTGCGCAATTGCGCACTGTTGTTCTTACCTATCCTATCATATTTCGTGATATTTGCCAAATTTTTTAAACAATAATCTACGAATCCAAGCATTGTCTTGCTAATGTAATTTTGATATAATAACTTGTACTTTAGCACGCTACTATTAGAAAGTTAACGGATTTGAATATGCATCGAATTAAAGATAGAGTAAACAAGTTCATAGAGTGGGGCACCGACATCCGAAACAGGCTGTTTTTGATGGTCTGTCTGCTGATTCATGCATTATACTTTTGTGTATTTTGTTTCATGAATGCAGAGGCTTTGGCACTGATTAATTTCCTGAGCACCTGCTTCTATGCTTATTTTTTATTTTACAAAAAAGATACCTCCGAAAAGACCATGGTCATTTCCTATTTTGAGATTTTAATCTTCTCAATTATCAGCAACTGTGCCGTAGGCTCTGACTCTGGATTTTTCCTCTATGCTCTGGGTATGTCTGCATCTGTGTTTTATCTGGTGCCATCCTATGGCAACAAGAGATTTATTTTTCAGTTTTTGGGAATCGTTGCTGTATTTTTCTCAGAGGGGCTGGTGCGAATCGGTGGTGTATCCTTTCCACAGATTCATGCCAATGTTAAACCTTACCAGACCGTTTTTTATATGGTGAATCTCTTGATTACCATGGCAATCAGTTTGGTGGCTACCATTTTCTACTCCAAGCGCAAGGATACCATGGATGAGTTCTTACGCTACAACATGTACCATGACGCGCTTACCGGCCTTTACAACCGCCGTTTTCTGGAGCGCCAGATGTCACAGAATGAGAACTCTAAAAAGGACTACGTCATCTGCATGCTGGATATTGATTACTTTAAAAAGGTAAATGACACCTACGGACATGCTGTAGGAGATATTGTTCTGACCAAATTGGCCTCACATATCAAAGAAGTTGTGGGCAAAGAGAATCTGGTGATTCGTTGGGGTGGTGAAGAATTTATCCTGTACTTCCCCGACTCCACATTGGAAACAGTACATCCCATTATGGAAACACTGCGCAAGCAGGTAGAAGAGACTGTCATCGAAACAGCCAAGCACCGTATTCAGGTTACAATTACCATCGGTGTAGCCATGGGACGCGCCGGCCGGAACTATCAGAAGGTCATCCGTATCGCAGACGAAAAATTATACCGCGGCAAAACTCAGGGCCGCAATCGTGTTATCGTATAATTCCTATCCCAAAATATATTTATCTTGCGCAAAAAAGAGCATCCGACAATTGTCGAATGCTCTTTTGCATACATATGTAAATCACACAAATTAGATAGCGAAGCTACCGGTGAACTCCTTGTTCATTACATAGTAAACAGCCTGCTCCTCGGGCTTAACGTAAAGCTCTACGCTGGTCAGATCAGAAGCCTTCTGCTTCAGATCATACTTCCATACATCCTTAGCGATCTTTACAAGATCATCCTGGGTATAAGCCTTATCTGCAAACTGAACTTCCATAGCAACCTTAAGCTCTGCCTTCTTAGCAGGTGCCTTCTTTGCGGGTGCCTTCTTGGTCTCAGTCTTAGCTGCTGCAGCCTTGGTCTCCTTCTTAGCGGGAGCCTTCTTTGCGGTCTCCTTCTTTACAGTTTCCTTCTTTGCTGCGGTCTTAGCTTCTTTAACTTCTGCTACGGGGGTTTCTACTTTCTTCGCTTCAGCCTTTACCTCTGCTACGGGGGTTGCTACTGCAACGGGCTTAACGGTCTTCTTTGCTGCTGCCATATTGACAATCTCCCTTCTTAAACTCAAAACTATAACTCCTCACCGGCTACAGTATCGCATGAATCGACAAAATAGCCTGATAAGACACAGTTTATATCTTTTATCGACAGTTGTCAATCGTATTTATTACAAAAAACAGCGGTTTTATCGCAAAAATCTATACGTTTTGCAATAAAACCGCCCCATTTTTTACTCTTATCGGCAACGTTTCTTAGTATTGAGCATCTCCCGTATAAGCAAGCAGTGATGCCTTTTTTACACCATCCGTTTTCAACATTTCAGTCAAAATCTTCTCTCCATCCTTGCGAACCAACCAGGTTAACTCCACACGCTTACCATCAGTTGCTTTGGATTTCAACTTGCCGTTCTTGGCATTTAACAGCGCACTCACCTTGTCCTCTGCTTCACTCTCATACTCAGCTACCAACAAGTAGGTCGCTGCGCCTCTTCCAATCTGACGCAGTACAATAAATACAAGGCAAATACCCACCGTGCCGATCACTGCCACGAAAAACAATCCTGCACCTGCAGTCAGACCGGCTGCAATGCCCAAAAACAAAAATCCCACATCCAGCGGGTCCTTAACGGCCGCTCGGAAACGCACAATGGACAACGCACCTACCATACCAAGAGACAGCACGATATTGGATGAAATAGTCATAATGATGAACGCTACCGTTAACGTGGTCATTACAATCAGCAGACCAAAATTCTCTGAATAAACTGCTCCCTGGTAAAAAAGCTTATACACGATATACAGTATCATACCGCACAAAAGAGCAGTTCCCAGCACCAGCGCAATATAATGTGGAGACAAATTTTCCACCAAACCCATCTGGGTAATATTTTCTCTTAAGATATCTTTTATTGTTGTCATAATTTCTCTCTTTCCGCACCATGTGCTTTTTCATCTGTTAATAACCTTTAGCTGCAAATTGCGATTCCACACAGGCCACATACTTGGATGCTGCGGTCTGAACCGGACTTACCGACGATATAATCGCGCTGATATGTTGGGGCAAATATTCATTGTATTTTACTTCCAATATCACATACTCGCCATAGATATTCGCCAGGTATCTGTCCTGCTCCAGACATCCCTCCACAGGCCCCCAAGCCAGCTCCTTATCAAAGGTGATGCGCAGGTCTGACAGCGGCAGGGTATACGCCTCCCGGACATAATCAACTGTCACGACCGGCCTGTATCCTTCTGCGGCAATCAACATTTCCAGCTCCGCATACAGGCTATCTTTAGAGGAATCGGGCGCATCCCCTTTAAGAAGGTTTGGCTGAAGCAATCGGTTCAGCTGCTCGCGAGTCAACTTACAGGAAAGCTTCTGAATCCGGCTACCTGTTTTTTCCTTACATTCCAATCTGCAAAAATCAGAATTGCCATTATAGAATCGGATTCTGTATTTTTTGCGTCTGTTGATACCCATCAACTTCTCCTTCAAGGCAATCTTGTCAGGAGAGTCAAAATAGATGCTCCGGATAAAATAATCTCCCCCATCCGAAGCATTTGCATCCGGTTGTAAAACCCATTTCAACTTACTTCTAAGCAATTCATATTGAATCGGGGTCAGTATGTATTTCAATTCATGTCTCATTTACTGCATACTCCCTCTTTTGTGTATCATGAACTATCGCCGTTTACCTTCTTATCAAGCCACCAGCCCAAAATATGCCAGCACCACAATACCCAACACAATTCGATACCAACCAAAGACTTTAAAGTCATGCTTTTTGATATAACCCATCAAAAATCTAAGTACAAACATGGACACCACAAAGGAAACCACCGTACCGATTAACAAAAGTACCAGCTCTAGAGATGTAAAGGCCAAACCAAACTTCACAACCTTCAAAAGACTGGCGCCAAACATAACCGGAATAGCCAAAAAGAAGGTGTACTCTGCCGCAACCGTTCTGGTTACACCGATTAAAAGCGCACCTACAATGGTGGCGCCGGAACGGGAGGTTCCGGGAAAAATCGCTGCCAACAGCTGAAAGAAACCGATGAGCAAAGCCGTGCGATAAGTAATATCTGCCAGAGAATTCACCTTGGTCTGCTTGTTTTTATTGCCGGTCTCAATAATGATAAATGCCACACCAAATACAATCAAGGCAATGGCAACACACACCGGATTATAAAACAATGCATCAAATACATCATCAAACAAAACACCGATAATCGCTGCGGGTACACAGGACACCAGAATCTTAAACCAAAGAGTCATAATGTCCGTCTTAATAAAGGACTGCCAGCCTGTGGCATCTCCTCTCTCCTTTTTGGTCAGGGCAAAGGGCCAGATCTGGCTCCAGAACAGAATTACCACTGCCATGATGGCCCCCAGCTGAATTACCACATCAAACATATCAAAGAAGCCCTCGCTGACCCCCGCAAAGGGAAGCAGCTCCTCCACCAGAATCAAGTGTCCCGTACTGCTGACGGGAAGCCACTCTGTAATACCTTCTACGATTCCATAGACAATCGCTTTTATAATTTCTAACATAATCTCTCCTTTAACGATTCAAATATTCCATCAAATCATCATACAACGCCTCAGCCTCTTTGTAGCCCTGGTCGTAAAGTGCCTGCATCTTGGCCTTATCGCGCTCAATGCGGGCAACCTCGCTGGCATACTGGGGACGGATTACAAAAACTTTACCTTCCCTTTCCATATTTTCAATATAATCTAAGCATTCATTGTACATGATGTGACGCTCAGCCATAAGCTGTGCTACTTTAGGATATTTTGCATAACGCACTTTTATGAGTGCTAGCTGACCGGAATCAGTGGGTTTTCTGCGAAATCCCACTTCCTTGGTCATAACCACCACGTTCTTGCGGTTGCCGTCCCGAACAGACTTCTGCAAGGGAATAGAGTCGCTGATACCGCCATCCAGATAAGGCTTGCCATTAATGCGTACCGTACGGGATACCAAGGGCAGGGATGCGGACGCACGCACCTTATCAATATCCTTTACAGAATCCTTTACCTGCAGATACTCCGGACGACCGGTGGCAATATTGGTCACCACACTATAGGCCTTTCCTTCATACTGCATAAATGTTTCGTTATCAATGGGATTCAGATAATTCGGTATCAGGTTGTAGCAGGTATTGACGTTAAATAAATCTCCGGACAAAATCATACTTTCCACGCTACAATAACGCTTGGAGTCCAGGTAATCTATATTCACGTCAAGAGCACGTCCTCTCTGCTTAGAAATATAACTGCACATACTGCAGGCTCCGGCAGACACTCCGTACACACTGGAAAATTCCAATCCCTTATCCAAAAACAAATCCAACACGCCGGCGGTGTAAACACCTTTCATGCCGCCGCCTTCCAAAACCAGTCCGGCCTGATACATCTTTTTACCTCACTATATTCATACTAAGATTCTATCTGTCAGGATACTCTGTATTCACAAACTTGCGAAGTGCCACCAAAGAACGCTCCACCTTCTCCGTGTCAATACAATATGCCATGCGGAAAAATCCGGGAGCACCAAAGCTGTCCGCGGGCACCAACACCAAATCATATTTCAAAGCCTTCTGACAAAATGCTACGGAATCCTCCTCCAAGGCTTTGGGGAAAATATAAAACGTACCGCCGGGTTTTACACAGGTAAAGCCCAAGTCACAAAGCTCCTTATAAATCAGGTTCATATTGGTCTCATATACCTTTAAATCTGCGGTCTGATTAAGCACCTTAGCCACAGCCAGCTGAATGATGGAGGGCGGGCAGTTGTGACCGATACCTCTGGAAATCTGTCCGCACATCTGCACCATGGTCTCCGCATCGGGGCAGGCAGGATTCACTGCCACATATCCGATACGCTCACCGGGCAAGGATAAGGACTTGGAGAAGGAGTAACACATAATGGTGTTGTCGTAGAACTTAGATACACAAGGGGCATCTACTCCTTCAAAAATAATCTCTCTGTAGGGCTCGTCTGAAATCAGATAAATCTCATGACCATATTGTGCGGATTTCTCACGCAGAATATCCGTCAGTTTCTGAACAGTCTCCGTAGAATAAACAACACCGGAAGGATTGTTGGGGGTGTTAATCAGCACCGCCTTTACCTTCTGGGTCAACATCTCCTCAAAGGCCTCAAAATGAATCTGGAAGGTTTCCGTATTGGGAGGCACAATTTTTAGCACCGCACCTGTCAGATTCACATAAGGGTTATACTCCGGAAAATAAGGCGCAAAAGTAAGTATCTCATCACCGGGCTCCGTCACCAGACGAAAGGCATGAGCCAATGCTCCGGCAGCACCGGATGCCATAAAAATATGCTCCTTACGATAAGGAATCCCGAAGCGCTCCTCCAAGGACTTGGCAATGGCTTCCCTCACTGAGGTGATGCCCAGACTGGGACTGTAGCCGTGAAGCTCCATAGGATTTTTCTCAGACAACATCTGAATCATCGCGTCTGTAAAGGCCTGAGGCACCGGCACAGACGGATTGCCCAGACTATAATCAAACACATTCTCGTATCCGATTTCCTGCCCTCTGGCAGTGGCAAACTCGGAAAGCTGTCTGATGACAGACTTGCCGGAAAGCATATCTTTATACTTTTGTACCAACATAAATATTCCTCTTTTCTTTGCTCCGTTAAAGCAATAAAATAATTATATCATAAATTCAAGGTATGTCTAGTCCTCTTCAGCCCACATAAGCGCACACTTAACCGCCTTTTTCCAGCCCTTTAAAAGGGCTTCTCTGGACATAACATCCATCGTAGGAACAAACGTAGCTCCTATCTGCCAGTTCTCTTTAATCTGCTCCCTACTCTGCCAGTACCCCACCGCAAGACCGGCCAGATAAGCCGCTCCCAAAGCCGTAGTCTCAATGCATGCCGGACGTTCCACCCGGGCATCAATCACATCTGCCTGAAACTGCATTAGGAAGTTGTTGGCACTGGCGCCACCATCCACCTTCAGACTCTTTAAATCAATGCCGCTGTCCTGCTCCATGGCGCCAATCACATCCGCAGTCTGGTAGGCAATAGATTCCAGGGTCGCTCGCACGAAATGTGCATTGGTACAGCCTCTGGTCAGGCCCACCACAGTACCTCTGGCATAGGGATTCCAGTAAGGCGCACCCATTCCGGCAAAGGCCGGCACCACATACACACCTGCTGTATCAGTGACTTCCGTAGCCAGCTCCTCCGACTGAGCAGATGTGCGAATCATATCCATACCGTCCCGCAGCCACTGGATACCTGCTCCGGCCACAAACACGCTGCCCTCCAAGGCATACTCCACCTTATCGCCCACAGTGGCTGCAATGGTGGTTAATAGTCCGGCCCGGGAGCTAATGGCTCTCTCGCCGGTATTCATCAATAGAAAACAACCTGTTCCGTAAGTATTTTTCACTTCTCCCGGTACAAAACAGCACTGTCCGAACAGAGCTGCCTGCTGGTCTCCTGCAGCTCCTGCAATGGGGATTTCTCCGCCCAAAACAGATACATCTGTATGACCATAGATACAGCTGGAGGGCTGCACCTTGGGAAGCATGACCTTGGGAATTCTAAAACGATCACAAAGCGCATCATCCCATGTCAGCTTGTGAATATCAAACATCATGGTCCGGGAAGCGTTGGTGTAATCCGTCACATGCACAGCACCCTTGGTCAGATTCCATATAAGCCAGGTATCCACCGTACCAAACAAAAGCTCTCCCTTTTCAGCCCTTTGCCTTGCTCCCTCCACATTATCCAAAATCCATTCGATTTTAGAAACACTAAAATAGGCATCCGGTATTAACCCTGTCTTCTCGCGAATAATTTTGTCCCAGCCATCCTGTTTCAGACACTCAATGCGCTCTGCCGTACGGCGACACTGCCACACAATGGCATTGTACACAGGCTCTCCTGTCAGCTTATCCCACACAATGGTGGTCTCACGCTGGTTGGTGATACCGATTCCCCGAATTTGGGATGCATCCACACCCAGCTTGGCCATAGCCTCTGTAGCCACTGCCAGCTGAGAGGACCAGATTTCCATAGGATCATGCTCCACCCAGCCGGGTCTGGGGTAAATCTGAGTAAACTCCTTCTGGGCCATAGAACAGATATTGCCCTTCTCATCAAATAAAATACAGCGGGAACTGGTAGTTCCCTGGTCAAGTGCCATAATATAAGTCTTCATATACCCTCCCACGCATAAAGACCCATCTTTTTAAGCATTTGCCAAAAAGATGGGCCTTTCTCTCTCATTTAAAGTACTGTGGTCAAATTCACGTAACTGCCGCCGGGAATCTCCACATGCTTGCCGCCGTCAAGCTCCAGCCACACGCTTATGGCACTGGGATTGTACACCGCCTCCGCATTGGCAGAAAACTGCAAATTCTTAGCAGCCGTCATATAATCCACAATCTCGATATTGGTGGCATACCAGATATCATCTCTGCCACCCATATATTCACAGAACTCCTCAATAACTTCCCAGTTATTATTGCTGTCAAATTCGTAGCTGTGACCCCATACATACATCATCTTCAGATACTGGGGTTTCTTGTAGTTGGCAAACATTTCTGCAACCTGCATCAGCTGAGGATCGTTGTGATGACAGGTGGGCTTCCACTCCATCCAGTCCTCCGGAAAATTGAAGGACATCATGGAACCAACCAGACCGCCGTTTAATAACGCAGGACTGGGCTCCACCACACGGGCGTAAGCAATGCCCAGCTGCTTAAACATCTGCTTAATCTCGTCATTGTAGGAGCCGTTGGGATACGCGTGCCCTCTTACAATGGTGCCGGTAAGTCTCTCAAGACCCTCTCTGTCCTCCAGAATATCCTTGGCCAAAGCAGGCAGAGGACAACGGGAAATTGTTATATGCGACATGGTATGGGTTGCCACCTCATGTCCCTGATACAAATCCTTCACCTGACTTCTGGAAAGACGGGGAACAATTCTGCTGCCGGGTTTCTTGCCCGGATCATTCTCATCCATCAGTCCATAATTCAAGTTAAACGTACCTTTGATACCATACTTATTAAAAATAGAAACCAGTCTCTCATCCTGGATCTTACCATCATCATAACTCATGGTAAGTACTTTTGCTTTTCCCTCAGGAAAAGTAATAAATACCTTCATTCTTCTCTCCCTTCGACTCCAATTCACACCCCTAATTTCTTTATGACATTGAAGCCTCTTCTAAGTGAATACACCTATGCATATTGTATAACTTTTTGCCCTTTTGCGCAATAGTTTTATATGAACGATAGAGAATTTCAACGTGCAGTTCTTGGTATTGCTTATTGTCTGAAAATTTAGTAGAATGTACGGTAAGCATCAATTTTAACCCAAACATAGGAGTTGGGGCAAAATTTAAACCTTAATTCACTTATAGGAAAGGAGCAATTTGCATGAAGTTTGACTCAGCAAGAAACCGTGCACAGGGGTTTGAGACCATGGACGCAGGAGGTTTTGGCAAAAAAGCCGAGCCCGCATTGGGCAAAATGATAGGTATTATTTTCGCAGTTACATTAATTGTAATTGTGGCCTTCAATTCCATCTACCAGATCAAAGAACAGGAGCAGGCTGTACTGATTACCTTGGGTAAGGCCGAGGCTGTTACCACACCCGGTCTGCACTTTAAAATTCCGTTTATTCAGTCCGTTAAGAAGGTAAACACCACCATTCAGGGCTTTGCCATCGGATACGATATGGAGACCAACGCGTCTGATGAAAACGATTCCCTGATGATTACTTCTGACTACAATTTTGTAAATGTGGACTTCTTCGTGGAGTATCGCTACAGCGATCCGGTCAAAGCTGTTTACGCATCCAAGGACCCTGTGGGAATCCTTCGCAACATCAGCCAAAGCTGCATCCGTACCACTATCGGCAGCTACACCGTTGACGATGTGCTGACTACCGGCAAGAACGAGATTCAGGCAGCCATCAAAGAAAAAATTATTGAGCGTCTGGATGCACAGGATATTGGTATTCAGTTGGTAAACATTACCATTCAGGATTCCGAGCCTCCCACAGCGGAAGTTATGGAAGCCTTCAAAGCAGTAGAAACTGCCAAGCAGGGCAAGGAAACTGCACTGAACCATGCCAACAAGTACCGCAACGAGCAGATTCCTCTGGCACAGGCACAAGCCGACAGCATCATCCAGAATGCAGAAGCACAGAAAACTGCACGTATCAACGAGGCAACCGGTCAGGTAGCCCGCTACAACTCCATGTATGAGGAGTATATCAAGAATCCCGTTGTGACCAAGCAGCGTATGTTCTACGAGGCAATGGAAGAAGTGATGCCTGAGCTGAAGGTTATCATCGAAAGCCCCAATGGGGATATGCAGATGTTCTATCCCATGGAATCCTTTACAAGCTTTCATTCCTACAGTACCGGAAGCACCAATAACACCGGCGACAACACAACCGGTTCAACCAGTAATTAAGGAGGTATCACCATGAAGAAAATTATTTTTGCAGCAATAATTGTGATCGCTATGATTGTGGGCTCCTCCTGTTTTGTAGTGACCAATGAAAACGAATACAGTCTGGTACGCCAGTTTGGTAAGATCGTGGCTGTAGTAGACGAGCCCGGCGTGACTACCAAGATTCCTTTTATCCAGAGCGTGGACAAGCTCCCCAAGCAGACGCTTTTGTATGACTTGTCTCCCTCCGATGTTATCACCAGCGACAAAAAGACCATGATCTGCAACAGCTATGTGCTGTGGCGCATCACAGATCCTTTGAAGTTCGCTCAGACGCTGAATGCTTCTATTACACAGGCAGAGTCCAGATTGAATACCACCGTGTATAACGCCACCAAGAACGTCATCAGTGCCAACACCCAGAATGACGTGATTTCCGGAAGAGACGGCGAGCTGTCTGAGGCAGTGGTAGCCAATATCGGCAACACCTTGGACCAGTACGGTGTCGAGCTTCTCTCCTTCGAAACCAAGCAGTTAGACCTGCCCAGCGACAACAAGGCAGCTGTATATGAGCGTATGATTTCCGAGCGTGACAACATTGCAGCAACCTATACCGCTGAGGGTTCTTCTGAGGCAATGATTATCCGCAACTCCACCGACAAGGAAGTGACCGTTATGCTTTCCGAGGCAGAGAAAAATGCAGAAATCCTCATCGCAGAGGGCGAGGCAGAATACATGCGCATCCTCTCCGAGGCCTACGCAGACGAGTCCAGACAGGACTTCTACTCCTACGTAAGAAGCCTGGATGCCCTGAAGGTAACCATGACCGGAGACAACAAAACCGTTGTCCTTTCACCGGAATCACCTATCGCACAGATTTTTTATGGACAGTAAATAGCGGGGGCTGCGGCACTTAGTGCCTCAGCCCCTTCCTTTGTTACATGGAATTTATTACTTATTTTCCTCTCTTTTCTGTATGCAGACAGATTTATTTATTATGTATCACTTTTTCGCCGCCGCCCACCTTGTTGGCTGTAATTCTGCCGTACAAGTCGTAGGTGTTTTCCAGTACTGTACCATCCGCACGAATGGTGCGCAGGAGACTACCGTTGCCTGCTCTGTACTCATTGGTACTAATCACATTTCCTGCGATGGAAGTGGTCAGTACATTACCAAACTGGTCGTAGGTAAAGCCATAGCTGAAACCGTTATGGTTAATGGCAGTTAAGTCATCAAATTCTCCGTAGGTGCAGCTCACAAAACCGACAACTTATCCTACTCCTTCAACAATTCCATAATCTCTTTTTCATCATCTTCCGCCGCATAGTCATACGCTGTTTTTCCATCATCGACAACACTTTTGTCTGCGCCGTAATCTAAAAGCAACTGAACCATTGCAGCATCCGAATCCCTGGCTGCAAACATCAATGCCGTCATTCCTATTGAATTATCATTCACATCACAATAACCCTCATCCAGCAGAAACTTAACAATTTCTATTCTATCATTTGAAACAGAATGTTGAAGCACCCGCATCCAATTTATCCGACTCTGGTCACAATGATCCAAAGCGTAATAAAAAGCACTCTCTACTTCTGCAGAGTCTTCAGGAATATAATCTGGCGCATTACCACCCGGTCTACATTGTACAATATCCTCCAAAACTTCTACTCTTTCATCCGTATCTTTTATTGGATAATTTAATGATGCACCATTCTCAATTAAATAACAAGAAATTTCGTACCAATCCCCATCTTTAAAAGCATATGTCACGGAAAGCGGCGTCCGCCAGTCTTCGCAATTTACATCTGCCCCTCGTTCTACGAGCAATTTCACCAATTCAATATTTCCCGTTCCACACGCCTCTGTCAGTGGATAAAATCCGCTCTGATTCATAGCTGATATCCAAAATAACGACGATTTGTAAGGATATGTATTGACGCAATCGGGATTCTTGTCTAGAATCCATTCAGCCTCTCCTATATCCTCCTCTCTTATCGCATTGACCAGTTTCTTGGCATAGATATAATCGAAATCCAATAGTAATGTCATACCATAAATACAGCCGATTACTAAAAGGAAAATCAAAATTAACACAGATTTCTTCATTTTACATGCCCTCTCTTACTCTTCATCGCCTTCCATTAAATCCTCTATCCATTTCATAGGAAAATTGATAAGCGGACCTGGATCACTGTCATTATTGCCAAAAACAAACCAAGGAATCACATCAAATAAAATATGTCCTGCAGTCCCCAAAAAACCTTTTGGCACACAAACGTTATAAGTACCAACATCGCGGGGATCGTCTACCCAATTCCCATCCTTATCATATATTCCTTCCATATGACCCAAGCAAACTTTTCTATTGTTCCCACTAAACTGATGAAACTCCGCAGGAACCTTTAAATCTGCTCCATCCGCCTTCGCTGCCGTATCATAGTCTCGTGGCATATTCTCATTTGCCTTTTCCCTAAGATCATAGTGCGCCGACTGTATAACAAACGCAACTGCTGCTACAGCTGCCACTTTTGATGCAGGGACAAATAAAGCTGGAGATAATCCTGCAACAACTGCTGCTCCAACCGCAACAGCTCCTGTAATCCACCTGGGCCAATAACCTGTTTCATCACTCATATTGACTGGGTTATTGAATCCATAACCGAATAAGTTATATCCCTCCACAGTGGTTCCTACGCTGGCGATTACACAGTCTGCACTAATAAACCTTCTAACATTCGAATCATAGTATCTGGCATTCAGATAATAGAACCCACTCTCCTCATCAAAGTAATACCCTCTATACCTGAAAGGATTTTTGCTAAGGATTCCATTGGTGTCAATTCCTGCACTTGCCTCCGTAGTACTCACCGTCTTGCCCCACAAGTCATACTCATAGGTTCCAATTAGCACAGAGTCACTGCTTCTGTACACTGCTATGATGTCTCCCTGGGCATTTCTTGCAAAGAAGTATCCTACCTCCGCTGCACTTCCCTTCTGATAACCCAGCGACACGACCTTTCCGGTACTGTCATAGTAGAAATGCAGGGTTTCATCTCCTGTGCTCTGGGACAGAAGAAGTCCATTATTGTAGTGGTAGGTGGTGGTGACACCGTCTACCGTTTTGCTTCTGCGGCTACCGTCTGACAGATAGGTATAACTGATATTGCTTGCTGTTCCATTGGCAGTCTTGCCGTTTATGGAGGTCAGTCGGTCGCTTGCATCCCAGGTCATGGTGCTGCCCATGTAATTCAAGGGATGGCCTGCCTCATCGTAAGTAATAGCCTTGCCATTGTAGGAAATTAACTTGTCCTTCCAGACAGAGTCGTAGCTGTAGGTATTGAC
>JAZQFO010000177.1:0-9926 GCA_045539535.1 Acetatifactor sp. | reverse complement strand
CCTCTCTTTCCTTATAAATTCTGCTATTCTTTTTTTCTATAATATCATCCTCAAAAATTGGAATTTATCTCTTATAATCTAATTTTTTTACAAATGATACATGTTCTGATAACTCAACAAATTCATTTTTCTTATAAAAGTGATAAGCTGGAATATTTCTTTCTGTCAGCAAAAATATACGCGTTATATCTTTGCTAATTATGTATTCCTCCACATCTTCTAAAAATTTTGTTCCAATTCCAACACCTTGCTTATTTCGACAAATGCAAAACTCATCAATATAGTATTCTGTTCCTGTGTACCAATGCCTGATATGTCCCATGCATAATCCAATTATTTTTGAATCCAAAAAATAAGCCAATGTCAAAGAATTAGCATTTCCTATCAAATCCATAATATATTCATGCAATTGTTTCTCATTGCTCCAATCATCATTCCAAGGTTCATTTGAAAAAATATCTACATAAAAATCTTTAATCATATCTATATTACTTATATTTATCTCTTGTAAAACATAGTCCATTTGAAATCTTCTCCTTTACAAATTCAAATTTGTCATTCAGTTCACTTTATCATATTTTCCTGTTCACATCAATGCTTGGTGAAATTGCCGGAGTTGAAAACTGTCAGTCCAAAAGTAAAAAGGGACAAAATAGGACTTTACTTTTCGTAAGGAATGGTATATGATTAAGAATCATAGATAAAGCGTTGACGAGGACAGTAGGATGTACGAGGAATCCCAGAGAGAACCGCCTTGTGATTTGAAAGAAAAGCAGGAGCTGAAAGCGGTTTGATTCGGACACATTTGAAAACCACCTCTGAGTGGCTGTAAACCAGCCCGGAAGCTCCCGTTACGAGGAAATTAAGTGGCAGAATGTTAACGTGCCGGTGCACGTTTATAAGCATCTGCAACAAGGGTGGAACCGCGTATAGTACGTCCCTTGCAGTCGAGAGATTGCAAGGGATTTTTGATTTCCTAAAATTCATCCCTTACAATCCCAAATATTATAGAATTGGAGGAAGAAAAATGAAAATCACACTGAAAGACGGCTCCGTTAAGGAGTACAGCGAAGCGAAAAGTATTTACGACATTGCGCTGGAGATCAGCGAAGGTCTGGCAAGAGTGGCTTGCTGCGGTCTGGTAAACGGTGAGGTAAAGGATCTTAGAACCGTTTTGGACAGCGACTGCGAGCTTTCTATCTGTACTGCTAATGACAAGGAAGGTCTGGCTACCATTCGCCACACCACCGCTCACGTTATGGCTGAGGCAGTTCAGAAATTGTTCCCCGACGCAAAGGTTACCATCGGTCCCAGCATCGAGAACGGATTTTACTATGACTTTGATCATGCACCTTTTTCCAGAGAGGATCTGGATGCAATTGAAGCTGAGATGAAGAAGATTATCAAGGCCGGTGCAAAGATTGAGAGATTTGTGCTCCCCAGAGAGGAAGCGATTAAATTTATGGAAGAGAAGGGCGAGCCTTACAAGGTAGAGCTGATACACGACCTTCCTGAGGATGCTGAGATTTCCTTCTACAGCCAGGGCGATTTTGTAGACCTGTGTGCAGGACCTCATCTGATGAGTGTGAAGAATATTAAGGCATACAAGCTGACTTCTTCCTCCGGTGCATACTGGAGAGGAAAGTCCGAGAATGCTATGCTTCAGCGTATCTACGGTACTGCATTTAATAAAAAGGAGGAGCTGGAGGAGTATCTGGCTTACCTTGAGAATATCAAGACCCGTGACCACAATAAGCTTGGTCGTGAGATGGGCCTGTTTACCACCGTTGATGTAATCGGTCAGGGCCTGCCTCTTTTGATGCCTAAGGGTACCAAGATGATTCAGACCATGCAGAGATGGATTGAGGATTTGGAGGAAGAGTGGGGCTATGTGCGCACCAAGACTCCTCTTATGGCAAAGAGTGATTTGTATAAGATTTCCGGTCACTGGGACCACTACAAAGAAGGTATGTTTGTAATGGGTGATGAGGAGACTGACAAGGAAGTATTTGCACTTCGTCCCATGACCTGTCCTTTCCAGTATTATGTATACAAGGCAGAGCAGCATTCCTATCGCGACCTGCCCATCCGTTACGGTGAGACCTCCACCCTTTTTAGAAATGAGGATTCCGGTGAAATGCACGGTCTTACCCGTGTGCGTCAGTTTACCATTTCCGAGGGTCACTTAATCGTAAGACCTGACCAGATGGTAGAGGAGTTTAAGAATTGTCTTGCTTTGGCTAAGCATTGTCTGGAGACTTTGGGTGTGGGCGATGATGTAACCTATCGTCTGTCCAAGTGGGATCCTGAGAATCCTGAGAAATATATTGGTTCCGCAGAAGTGTGGGAGGAGACTGAGGGTCACATCCGTACGGTATTGAATGAGCTTGGAATTCCTTTCTATGAGGGTGTTGGCGAGGCTGCTTTCTATGGCCCTAAGGTTGATATTCAGGCTAAGAACGTGTACGGCAAGGAAGATACCATGATTACCATTCAGTGGGATGCTTTGCTGGCAGAGCAGTTTGACATGTATTATATTGACCAGAACGGTGACAAGGTTCGTCCTTATATCATTCACAGAACCTCCATGGGTTGTTATGAGAGAACGCTGGCATGGCTCATTGAGAAGTACGAGGGTAAGTTCCCTACCTGGCTGTGCCCTGAGCAGGTCCGCATCCTTCCTATTTCTGAGAAGTTTGCAGACTATGCGGCTGAGGTGGAGAAGGAGCTTAAGAAGAACGGCATTTTGGTAACTACGGATGTGCGTTCCGAGAAGATTGGTTTCAAAATTCGTGAGGCGCGTCTTGCAAAGGTTCCTTATATGCTGGTTGTAGGCCAGAAGGAAGCTGAGGAAAACAAGGTATCCGTAAGAAGCCGTTTTGCAGGCGATGAGGGCACCAAGTCCATTCAGGAATTCATCAACCAGATTTGCGAGGAAATCCGTACTAAGGAGATTCGTAAGATTGAGGTTGTAGAAGAGGCAAAGTAAAACAAAATTTTAAAAAATTGCTATAAAGTGTTATAAAAAGGGTAAACTAAATTCTGTGCAGCCTATGCCAAAAATCAGGCTGTACAGAAGGAGGTTTTTCATGGCAGAATTGAAATGTGGTGTAGAGAATTGTACCTACAACAAGGAACGTCTTTGTAGCAAGGGTGATATCATGGTGGGTGGCAAGCATGCGTCCAGCAGCGATGACACTTGTTGTGAGAGCTTTATGGAGCGCAGAGATGGCGCAATGACCAGTTCCATCGAGCATCCCAGCAAAACCATCAGCATTGACTGCGAGGCTGTGAAGTGTGTTTACAACAGCAATTACAAATGTGTGGCAGATCATGTGGATATCATGGGTTGTGGCGCAGATAGTTGCAGAGAGACTAGCTGTGCAACTTTTGTGGAGAGATAAGGGTGCTATCGGAGAGCCGGGATTGCTTTCGGCTCTTCATACATAAATTTTGTTGAAAAAGTTATTGACAAACAGATTTGCAAGTGTTATTCTATATAAGCGTGTGAGTAACAAGACGTTGCAAACACTTGTAGCAAGCAGAGTATCCACTCTCACCTTACGGCAATCGGGCTTGTAAGTGTTCAGATTTTTTCATATAAGATTTTTCGTTGCAAGTTGTTTGCGGGAGAATTATGTGTGAGTGATTTGAGTGGGTAGTTATGCTATCCATTTTTTTTTATTTTCTTATGTTTGGAGGTACAAGGCCATTAGCGATTTAATGATTAACGAACAGATTCGTGACAAGGAAGTACGAGTAATCGGAGAGAACGGTGAGCAGCTTGGAATTATGTCTTCCAAGGAGGCTATGAGACTTGCTGAGGAAGCGGAGCTTGACTTGGTTAAGATTGCACCCACTGCACAGCCCCCCGTTTGTAGAATCGTAGACTACGGCAAGTTCAAGTATGAGCAGCTTCGCAGAGAGAAGGAAGCGAAGAAGAAACAGAAGGTTGTAGAGGTGAAGGAGATTCGTCTTTCTCCCAATATCGATACCAACGACTTGAATACCAAGATCAGTGCGGCAAGAAAATTCTTGACCAAGGGCGACAGAGTAAAGGTTACTTTGCGTTTCAGAGGTCGTGAGATGGCACATATGAATAACAGCAAGCATATTTTGGATGACTTTGCTGAGGCTTTGGCTGAAATCGCTGTTGTGGAGAAGGCTCCCAAGGTGGAAGGCAGAAGCATGACCATGTTCCTGGCTCAGAAGAAGTAGGATGGTCTAAAATAGTGATGCAGGCGCCGGGACGAACGTCTCGTGTGCATCAAATAAAGCGGTGAGGACTTCGGCGATTGCCGTATATTCAATAATATTTAGGAGGAAATAGTTATGCCCAAAATGAAGACAAGCAGAGCAGCTGCTAAGCGTTTTAAAGCAACCGGTACCGGTAAGTTGAAGAGAGCAAAGGCTTATAAGAGCCATATCTTAACCAAGAAGAGCACCAAGAGAAAGCGTAATCTGAGAAAGCCCGCAATCACTGATGCAACTAACGTTAAGAACATGAAGAAGATTTTACCTTATTTATAAGTCGGGCAAGGAGGAGAATAAGACATGGCAAGAATTAAAGGTGGCTTGAATGCCAAGAAGAGACATAATCGTGTATTGAAGCTTGCAAAGGGCTACAGAGGCGCAAGAAGCAAGCAGTATAGAATTGCAAAGCAGTCTGTTATGAGAGCACTTACCAGCTCTTATGCAGGTCGTAAGGAGAGAAAGCGTCAGTTCAGACAGCTGTGGATCGCTCGTATCAATGCTGCAGCTAGACTGAATGGTCTTTCCTACAGCAAGTTTATGTATGGTCTGAAGCTGGCTGGTATCGAGATGAACAGAAAGATGCTGGCTGAGATGGCTGTTAATGATGCAGAGGGCTTCAAGACTCTTGCAGAGCTGGCTAAGAGCAAACTGGCTTAAGTCAGGTAATACGAAAATAGAGACTGCTGCACTTTCGGGTGTAGCAGTCTTTTTACTTTATAGGAAATGAAAGATGAAAAAGATAAGAAGAATCAAAAAAACAGCAGCATTGTTTCTGGTTATGACAATTTTAGTCAGCGGTTGCGGAACGGATAGGGGTGTTGGCCGGGAAACAGATACATCAGTTACGTCACAGGTTTCGGAGAATGCCTCAGACCGGGCAGATGCACATGTCACAGAGGAAAGTACTGCAGAAATTTCAGAGGAAACAACGGTGGCAGATACAGAGCCACAGCCTTATATTGCGCCAAAACTGTCCCTAGCCATGGTGGGTGATATTTTATTGCATACACCTTTGGCTCAGAGCGGTCTTAGGGAGGATGGCAGCTACGATTTTACAGCTGTTTTTGCCAATACCAAAGAGGAGATTGCCGGAGCCGATCTGGCTCTTGTGAATCAGGAGGTTATCATCGGTGGTGCTGACTTGGGAGTCAGCGGTTATCCTGCTTTTAACGCGCCCTATGAGTTGGGTGACGCGCTGGTAGATGCAGGCTTTGATGTGATTTGCCATGCCACCAATCATACGCTGGATAAAGGCAAAAAGGGCGCTGTGCGCTGCATGGAATTTTGGCAGACTAATTATCCGGAAATAGGAGTGGTTGGAGTCAATGCTACGGCGGAGGTCCGAGATGAAATCTATATTTACGAGCAGGAGGGGATTCGAGTTGCAATCCTTAATTACACCTATGGAACCAATGGAATTCCTTTGCCGGAGGATATGCCCTATGTGGTAAATCTTTTGGAGGAAGAACGGGTAGTTGCAGATATCCGCAAGGCGGAAGAACTGGCGGATTTTACGGTGGTTTGTCCCCATTGGGGAACCGAGTATCGGTTAGCGCCCGATTCCCAGCAGCAAAAATGGACTCGGATTTTCTTGGAAAATGGTGTGGATCTGGTGCTGGGTACGCATCCTCACGTAATAGAGCCTGTGGAGTGGGTGCGGGATGAAACAACAAGTCATGAGATGTTGGTGTATTATTCTCTGGGCAATTTCGTAAACTGGACCTCGGGAAGGGGCGAAGGTGTGGCAAATCGCATGGTGGGCGGCATGGCAGATGTGACATTGGAAAAGGCAGAGGATGGAAGCGTATATATTGCGGATTACGGAGTGACTGCACTGGTATGTCATGTGACTTTAGGACGGGACGGTGTTACTGTGTACAAGCTTTCGGACTATACAGATGAGCTTGGAGAGCAGAACGAAATCACCTCTCAGGATGGTAATTTCTCCAGGGAATATTGCGTGGAACTGTGTAATCAGGTCTGGGGAGAAATTTGGCGATAAAAAATAGTGGTAAATTTGAAAAATAAGGAGTATAATGAACTACATGCAGATGTAGTTCATCGGTAGAACATCAGCTTCCCAAGCTGAGGAGGCGGGTTCGATTCCCGTCATCTGCTCTCTCTTTTGTATTTAAATCAAAAAGCTCTTGGACCGCAGTCCAAGAGCTTTTGTGTATGAATAGGTGTTTTGGTAAATTATAAATCTCCGGTTTTCTGGAGCATGCAATCATCGAAGGAGCCCCAAACGCCTGCGGTTGTGTCAGATACCGAGAAGCCGACAGTGATGGTGGTATTGTCCTCGGGGACAGTGATTCCTTCAATTAACAGTTCCTGCCATACCTGCCAGGAGGAGACTGTGCCGGTAATCTCATACGTTTCACCTGCAACAGTTACATAAAGAGTAAAGACATCATTGGTTGTTGCATCGCCGCCCTGCAAAAATGCGCTGCAGGAGTAAATGCCTCTGTCCAGAGTTACTTCCTGAGAGGCGGTAAACGTTTCGCCTGCTGTTTCTGCATAGAAGTGCAGGCAGCCTTTGCCGCTCTTGGCATTGGAGCTGGCATCGAAGGTGTCGAAGTTCTCAACGGTCCAATGTGCCAGTTCCTCCTCAAATCCCGGTTCTGTTAACAGATTGTCTTCGGAATCCACAGCATTTATAGTGGATTCGGTTTCTTTTACAGCTTCATTGGGCTTGGGAGCGGTGGTTCCTGTGCGCAGGAAGGCATAGGTTTTTAAGGTTTCCAGAGGATGCCCTGTAAAGTCGAACATTGCCTGATTGTCCACGGCAGAGCCGCCGTAAAATTGGCCTGCGTCCTTGGCATCGAATTCGGATGCATAGGAGGTTGCCCATCCGGAGCCGAATTCTTCCCACTTAGCCTGATTGGAAGCGTAGATATCTTCAAGCAGTGCGCCTGTCTCGTTGTAGGCATATTCTACAGGAATCCAAGCGGGCTCCCAATAGAAAATACCGATTCCGGCATCGCCGATATCCGTGATCGCTTTTGCTGCACAGGCAATGGCATCGGCCTGTCCCTGCTGAGAGAAATCGTAGGGAGCATTTTTGTCGTTGTTGCCTTCCTTAACAGTATTTTCAAATCCATCGCCGTCCTCCAAGGTATAGGCCCAAGAAGTTTCGGTCAGGAGAATTTTTTTGTCGTATTTTTCTGAGACCTGGCTAAGTACGGTGGTCAGATTGTCCAAAGTGCCATGCCAATAAGGATAGTAGGAGCTTGCAAAAATATCATAATCCACCTGTTGTGCGTCCAGAGTGTCTGCAAAATATACATAGTTGCCGGTTCGCTGAGGGTCTGTCAGATGAATGGAAATCATGATTTCCTCGGAGACTGAGCGCACGGCAGACGCGCCGGCATTCAGTAATGTGCCGATATCAGCCCAATCGGCTTCGTCGCAGAGCTTATTGGTGGTTTCATTACCCAGCTGTACGATGCCCACATCCACACCTGCATCCAGCAGGGCTTTTAAAGATTCTTCGGTATAATCGTGAAGTGCCTCGGCCTTTTGCGCCACATCCATGGATGCCCATGCCTTGGGAGAATACTGCTTGCCGGGATCGGCCCAGAAGTCTGAATAGTGAAAATCTATTTGTAGCTTCATGCCGGCGTTGGTGGCATATTGTCCGATTTCAATGGCTTTCTCCAAATCACAGTTGCCTCCGCCATAGCCATGTCCTTCGCTATCGTAAGGATCATTCCATACGCGGACACGGATATAATTGGTGCCGGATGCGCTTAACAAGTCAAAGAAGCCCTGTTCGGTCAAGGCATTGCCGTCATAGTCATAGAAAGTCGCACCGCTGTCAATAATAGACAAGTAGGAAGACACATCCATTCCGGTGATAAAATCCTTGGTGATGTTGGGATTTTTCTCCACATAAAGGGGAGAATCAGCAGGAGTGACAGTATCTACATTAATATTGGTATCGGTGTTTCCCACAATGTTAAAACCGGGAGTTTCAGCCTCTGCAGAATCACATCCGGAGAACAGGAGGAGAGTTGCCACAGACAGGCTGAGTACACGCTGAACAAGTTGTTTTTTACGCATACAAAATACCTCTGTTAAAATTTATTATTAATCTTTATTTTACCACTTGCAGAAGGGAATTGCAAATATATGAATAATGTTTTCGGACCTGGATATAATAGTTTATGTAAGGGGCTTGGAAGGACGTAAAAAGCAATCAGTCCAATTATAAAATTTCTATTTTTTTACCTGCCTCTATTGACTTTTTATTCCAAGATAACTATACTTTAACTTGTGAAATCTATTTTCCTCGATAGCTCAATGGTAGAGCACTCGGCTGTTAACCGAGTTGTTGTAGGTTCGAGCCCTACTCGGGGAGCGTTCGGGGAGCCGGGAGGCTCCCTATTTTATTTTGCGTGCGTAGGAGGTTTGTAATGGGCGTATTATCTAATTTGGAACCGCAGAAGGTGTTTGATTTTTTTGAGGAAATTTGTGGGATTCCTCATGGTTCCGGTAATATTGATCGGATTAGCGACTATTTGGTTACATTTGCCAAGGAGAGAAATCTGTTTGTCATTCAGGATGAGGTTAAGAACGTAATCATTATCAAAGAGGCAACTGCAGGCTATGAGAACGAACCGGCAATGATCTTGCAGGGGCATATGGATATGGTGGCTGTGAAAAAGCCTGATTATGACATTGATATGAAGACAGAAGGGCTTAGAGTGGCTGTGGATGGAGATCATATCTATGCAGAAGGCACCAGCCTGGGCGGTGATGACGGTATTGCAGTGGCTTATGCGCTTGCTCTTTTGGATTCTGATACGATTAAGCATCCCCGTTTAGAAGTGGTTATTACTGTGGATGAAGAAGTGGGAATGGATGGGGCTATAGCCATCGATTTGTCTATGCTTAAGGGTAACAGACTGCTGAATCTGGATTCTGAGGATGAAGGAATCTTTCTTACAAGCTGTGCAGGCGGAGCAAGAGCTTATTGCAGACTGCCTGTCAAAAGGGAAGAGGCAAAGGGCGTTTCGGTTGCTATTACCATTGACGGTCTCTTGGGTGGACATTCCGGCTGTGAGATTCATCATGAGCGCGGCAACTCCAATTGCCTTATGGGGCGTGTGCTTTGGAGTCTGCAGCAGCGTGTGCCGGTGCAATTGGTAAGTCTTCAAGGCGGTCTGGCGGACAACGCTATTCCCCGCAAAACAGATGCTGTTATATTGGTGCCGGAGAAAATGGCAGACCTTGATGGTGTTCTCAATGCTTTGAAAGAGGATATTTCTAAGGAACTGGCTACCAAAGATCCCGACTTCACACTGGAATGGAAGTGGGGAGAGCAGGCAAGTGTCAACGCAGTTTCTGTAGAGGATACAAGTAAAATTGCAGGAGTTTTGATTGCATTGCCTAACGGCGTGCAGAATATGAGTGCAGACATGAAGGGTTTGGTAGAAACCTCTCTGAACATGGGTATGCTTGCACTGAAGGACGAAGAAGTGGAAGCTGTTTTTGCTGTGAGAAGTAGCGTGGAAAGTGCTAAAAAGGCTTTGCTTCAGCGTTTGGAGGCGCTGACTGTTTTGGCAGGCGGAGCTTGTGAGGTGAGTGGTGAGTATCCGGGATGGGTTTATCGTGTGGATTCCCCTCTTCGTGACAAGATGGTTGCGGTATATAAGGAAATGTATGGTATT
>JAZQFO010000176.1:0-15198 GCA_045539535.1 Acetatifactor sp. | reverse complement strand
GTGTGGATGCGGTTGTAGAGATTTTGAACAGTGTAGACCGTGGTACAGAAAAGCATATCATGGAGACTTTGGAGATCGAAGAGCCCGAGCTTGCAGACGAGATCAGAAAGAAAATGTTCGTGTTCGAGGATGTTCTTCTTTTGGACGACCGTGCAATTCAGCGTGTGCTGCGTGATGTGGACAACAACGACTTGGAGATTGCACTGAAGGGTGCAAATGAACAGGTGCAGACTGCTATTTTCAACAACCTGTCCAAGCGTCTGGCTACCATGATTCGAGAGGATATGGAATTCATGGGTCCTGTGCGTATGAAGGATGTAGAGGAAGCACAGCAGAAGATTGTAAATATTATCCGAAAACTGGAGGATGCGGGCGAAATCGTTATCTCCAGAGGCGGAGGTGACGAGATTATTGTCTAGTAATCTTTTGAAAATGGGATTTGTGCCTTTTGCAGATAGCGAAAAGCGCGTGATTGACACCAATGAGCTGGTGGCAAAACGAATTGAGGAATTGGCTGCCAAGATGTCCAAACCGGAGAATGCAGGCTTTGTGGATGCAGATGAGGATGGGTTTGCGGCAGGACTGGACGCGGAGCGCATTGAAGGATTGTTGTCTGATGAGGATGGTGAGGCCGGCAATGTGATTAAAGCACCGGATGTTCCGGTTCCGGACCTTGAGCAGGTGCGCAGAGAAGCAGGGGAAATTTTGGCTAAGGCCAAGGAGGATGCAGCGGCCCAACAGGAGATTTATCTGAAGGAAGCCCGCCAGCAGATTGAAGCAGAGCGGGCTAATGTGTTAGCGCAGGCCAAGGAGCAGGGTTATGCGGAAGGCTTCAAGAAGGCAGAGAACGAATTTGCCCGCAAGGAGCAGGATTTAAAACGTCGAGAGCTGGCCATGGAGGCAGAGTATGACAAGCTGCTTGAGAGTCTGGAGACAGAGATGATAGATGCCCTTTCGGGGATATATGAGCATTTGTTTCAGGTGGAATTGTCCTCTTATCGAGGGGTGCTTGTGCATCTTTTGACTTCGGCACTTCGCAAGATTGAGGGAGGCAGGGATTTTCTGGTACATATTTCGCCGGAAGATTATCCCTATGTGAGCATGGAGAAAAAGCAGTTGTCAGCTGTTATTTCGCCCAGTGCAACCCTTGAACTTGTGGAAGATCATACGCTTAAGAAGAATGAGTGTATGATAGAGACGGAGGGCGGTATTTTTGACTGTGGTCTGGGTACCCAGCTGTCGGAGCTTGGCCGGAAATTAAAGCTTTTGTCTTACGAGAAAGCATAGGAGGTCGGTCTTTTGGAAACACCAAAGATTGATTACAATAAATACATAAAATTGGCAGAACGCACCCATTTTCGCAAGCTGGGCAAGGTTGTGAATGTGGTGGGTCTTACCATTGAGTCGGCTGGTCCGGATGCCAAATTGGGAGATATGTGTCGTATTATCCCGGATGAGGAGCTGGGCCTTTCGCCTATTATGGCAGAGGTGGTAGGCTTTAAGGACAAAAAGACCCTGTTGATGCCTTACGACAATGTGGAAGGTATTGGACTGGGCTGTATTGTGGAAAATACAGGTTATCCTTTGACAGTTACGGTAAGTGACGCCCTTCTGGGTAAGACATTAAATGGTCTTGGACGTCCTGTGGATGGCAGCCGGATACCCGGCACGGAATATCCGGTGGATGCAGACCCGCCCGATCCCATGAGCCGTGCCATTATTGATGAGATTTTGTCCTTAGGTGTGCGTGCGGTGGATGGTCTGATTACCGTTGGTAAGGGGCAGAGAATCGGTATTTTCGCCGGCTCCGGTGTGGGTAAGTCCACGCTGATGGGTATGTTTGCAAGGAATACTAAGGCGGACATCAATGTAATTGCTCTGATCGGAGAGCGAGGCAGAGAGGTGCGCGAATTTATAGAAAGAGACTTGGGCGAGGAAGGTATGAAACGTTCTGTGGTGGTGGTAGCTACCTCAGACAGACCGGCGCTGGAGCGTAAAATGGCAGCGAAAACTGCCACCGCTATTGCGGAATATTTCAGAGACCAGGGCAGGGATGTGCTTTTGATGATGGACTCTTTAACCCGTTTCTCCATGGCGCAGCGAGAGATTGGTCTGGCCAGCGGAGAGCCCCCTGTAACCAGAGGATATCCCCCCAGTGTATATTCGGAGATGCCCAAGCTTTTGGAACGTGCCGGAAGAGATGCCAAGGGGTCCATCACCGGACTTTATACGGTCCTAGTGGATGGTGATGACTTTAATGAGCCTATCACCGATACTGCCCGTAGTATTTTGGATGGTCATATCATGCTGGACAGAAAACTGGCGCACAGGAACCATTATCCGGCCATTGATGTGTTGCAGAGTATTTCCAGATGTATGAGCCAGGTGGCGGATAAGGCCCACAAACAGGCTGCGGGTAAGCTCCGTAATGTGCTTGCTACTTACAATGAGGCAGAGGATTTGATCAATATCGGTGCTTACAAGAGTGGCAGTAATCCGGCCATTGATTATGCAGTTAGCAAGATCAATGAAGTAAATGAATTCCTGTGCCAGAGTACAGATGAAAAGGTGGATTTCGAGGAAAGCTCGAGTAAGATGCAAAAGCTCTTTGAGTAATGACATCAAACTTCAATGATAGGAGATATTATGGCGAAGTTTCGATACAGATTACAGAATATCTTAAATATCAAGTTGAAGATGGAAGACCAGGCCAGACAGGATTTTTCCAGTGCACGCATACAACTGGATGAGGAGGAAGAGAAGCTTGCAGCTTTGATTGCCCGTAAACAGTCCTATGAGGAGGAGGCCAGGAGGCTTAGAGAGGGTACCTTGAAGGTCCGGGATATGGAAGAAAATAAAAACGCCATACTCACGCTTGAGAGCTATGTCAGTGCCCAAAGAGTGCAGGTGGACAAGGCAGCCCGCAAGCTGGAGCAGGCCAGAATCCGTATGACGGAGGCCATGCAGGAGCGTAAGACACAGGAAACCCTCAGAGAAAAGGCGTTTGAGGAGTTCCTTCGCGAGGAGAATCGTGCGGAGAGTAAGGCGATAGATGAACTGACCAGTTACACCTATGGTCAGAAGCAAGAGGTGTAAGAATATGGCAAAAGAAAGAAGTCCTCAGGAGCAGGCAGCTTTTGAAGAGAAGAAAAAGTTAGACGAAGAGAAAAAACAATTAAAGAAAGACCAGAAAGCCCAGCGTAAGGAAGCTAAGCGCAGAGCCAAGGAAATTGCAAGAAAGGAAGATGAACTGGACGAGGAAGGCGGGGGTGTTGCCACCTTTTTTACCACTTTGTTTATTGTTGCCCTTTGGATTGTGGTTCTCTGTGTTGTGGTCAAGATGGATGTGGGTGGCTTTGGAAGCTCGGTGCTTACCCCTCTTTTGAAGGATGTGCCTGTTGTAAACAAGATTTTGCCCGGATCTTCTGTGACAGAGGTTGTTGACGGGGAGAGTTACGGCGGCTATACCAGTCTGCGGGAGGCGGTTGATCAGATTGCCAGTCTGGAGAAACAGCTGGAGCAGGTGCAGAATTCCAATAAGGAGAAGGATGCAGAAATCAGCACTTTAAAGGCAGAGGTTTTGAGACTCCAGCCTTTTGAAGAGAAACAGGTAGAATTCCAGCGTATTCGCACGGAGTTTTATGAAGAGGTTATTTATGCGGATGATGGCCCGGGGGTAGATGAGTACATCAAGTATTATGAGACTATGGACCCTACTACGGCGGAGTATCTTTACAAGCAGGTTGTGGCTCAGAAGGAGGAGAGTAAGGAGATACAGGATTATGCTGCCACCTACTCTCAGATGAAGCCTAAGGCTGCGGCTGCGGTGTTTGAGAATATGGAGAATGACCTGAATTTGGTGGCCAGAATTTTGAATGCCATGAATGCAGAAAGTCGTGCGGCAATTCTTAATGCAATGGACCCGGAGGTGGCTGCAAAACTTACGAAAATTATGGACCCGGAGTCTTAAGTAATCCGGGCAAAAGGCCGATATAAAAATTGGTATAGTTTATACACAATCATACAGAAAGGAGGATGACGATGACAACTACATCAGTAAAGGATGTGGGAAGTGTACTGACTTCGGGACTGATGCCCGGCGGTAATGTAAACAAGGCAGCAACGGAAAGCTTCCAGTCTGTATGGGATTCTCAGGCAGGCGCAGACAGAGCGACAACCGGTTCAGAAGGAACAGTATCCAAGCCTGTAGAATCCAAAGATGACACAGCTAAGCCCGGCGATGATTTAAGAGCCAAGGACAATACCAGAAAGGACTGGGACCAGGACAAAGCAGAAAACGTTTCCAAGGCAGATGAGCTGACTGATGACGAAATGGAGCGTGTTGCTGAGGTTGTAGGTACCACAGTTGCAGAGCTGATTCAGCAGATTGCAGATACCTTTGGCGTATCCGTAGACGAAGTGCAGGAGATTATGGCAGAAATGGATCTGGAAGCTGCAGATCTTTTGCAGTCAGAGAATCTGAGTGATCTGTTATTGCAGGTGAGCGGAGCGGACAACACACTGGCACTTCTTACCGATGAACAACTGTATGCAGACTTTCAGGCGCTCATGGAGCAGGGAAAAGCCGCACTTGAACAGTGTAGTGAGGCTGCGGGTGTCAGTGCTGAAGAATTCGGACAGGTTCTTGAACAGTTGCAGTTAAACGGCGAAGAGGCTACTGCAGTTGCAGGTGACATGGCAGATGAAAGTCCTTTGGTGGAAGTAACGACAGAGGATGATGGCGTGAGCGATGAGTATCTTCAGAAAGAGGACGCTGCACAGACACAGGTGCAGACCACTGAGAATGCTGCAGTTGCAGGAAATGCAACAAGCGCTGAGAACGGCAGAGGAGACGGTGCAAAGAGTGGTGAGAACGCACAGGCTAATGCAGGTAATTTGGTGCTTCAGACCATCAGAAATGACAATGCACAGCCTCAGGTGGCAGCTACAGAGGCGCCGGCAAGCACTTGGAGTCCTCAGACTCAGGATATGATGCAACAGATTATGGATTACATGAGAGTATCCGTAAAGCCTGATGTTTCCAGCTTGGAGATGCAGCTTCATCCTGCAAGTCTCGGAACCTTGCAGATTCATGTGGCATCTGAAGGCGGCGTGCTTACAGCCAATTTTGTAACTGAGAATGAGACGGTTAAGGCAGCGATTGAGAGCCAGATGGTTCAGCTGAAGGAAAGCTTCGCAGAGCAGGGTGTTAAGGTTGAGGCAATCGAGGTTACAGTACAGACTCACCAGTTTGAACAGAATTTAGAGCAGGGCAGAGGCAGACAGTCTCAGGGAGAAACTTCCGCTACAGGACGAGCTACCCGTACCAGACGTATTAATTTAAGTGGTTTGGATGGCGAAGAGCTTCCTGAGGAGCTTGAAGAAGAAGACCAGCTCACCGCTGAGATGATGGCGGCAAATGGCCAGACGGTGGATTACACCGCATAAGCCAAATTTTTAGAGAGGAGAGATACATATGGCAATTATTGCACCTATTGAAGATGGCAAAATTGTTGAATCCGCTTCCCAGAGTTCTTTGAGCAAGACCAATGCAGCGGGCAACGACATGGATAAGGATGCATTTCTGCAGCTTCTCGTAGCGCAGATGAAGTATCAGGATCCCATGGAGCCTACTTCAAATACAGAGTATATTTCCCAGTATGCACAGTTCTCTCAGGTTGAACAGATTCAGAATATGGCAGGCAGCATGGATTTGCAGCGTGCAAGTCAGCTGGTAGGCCAGGAGGTTTACATTAAGACCACCGGTTCTGACGGTGAGACCAAGTATGTGCAGGGTAAAGTTGATTATGTTGTTTATGAGAACGGCAAAGCATTCCTTTCCATCAATGAATCTCTTTATTCCATTGATGATCTTGATACTGTAGTTGACAGAGAGTATTTGGCAGCATACGACAAGGCAGAGGAGCTGGTGGTTGCTATCAATAAGCTTCCTGCATTGGCTAGTGTTGAAGAGTCCGATTTGGAGACCATTGATAAACTTGCTGAGATTTACAATAAGATGAGTGACTATGAAAGATCTTTTGTAGCATCTGACAAGGTTGCTGACTTACGCAAGTACATGGAAAGAGCAGAAGAAATCAGAGCAGCATTGGAGGAAGGTGAGGCATAGTCCACACAGGATGTGACGGATAGGAGGAAGAATATGGATATTCAGAATCAAAACTTCCGGAATCTTCCAAATCTTTCTATCGAGCAGCTGCAGGACCGGTACTTAAAGGGCGTGGGACAGACCGACAACCGGGTGCAGGGAACGCAGATATCCTTCCAGGATGTGCTCATGCAAAAGACCTTGCAAGGGCAGACGGATGAACTGAAATTTTCCAAACATGCCACAGGCAGACTGAGTGACAGAGGCATCGAGCTGAGCGACAGTCAGATGGAGAGGTTGAATGACGGTGTCCGCAAGGCGCAACAGAAAGGCATCAAAGATTCCCTGGTTATTGTAGACCAGTTGGCATTTATCGTAAATGTGCCCAACAACACAGTGGTAACTGCCATGGATAGTACAGAGACCAATGACAATGTATTTACCAATATCAACGGAGCAGTAATTATGTAGGCCGGACCTCACAAGGAAGCTTACGAAGCAAAAGACATCCCTGAATGACAGAAGGGATGCGGCTCCGATATAAGGAGGAAATGTATTATGATGAGATCATTGTATTCTGGCGTAACAGGTTTAAAGACCCACCAGATAAAGATGGATGTAATTGGTAACAATATCGCAAACGTAAACACAACTGCATACAAGTCCAGCTCCATCGTATTCAGTGAGCTGATGAGCCAGACCACACAGACTGCCAGCGGTCCCAATGCTGTAACAGGAACCGGTGGTATCAATGCAAGACAGATTGGTCTGGGTGTAAAGTCGGGTGCTATTAATGTAAACGTTACCGGACAGGGTGCCAGCCAGTCCACAGGTAATCCTTTTGATATTATGATTACCGGCGAGAACTTTTTCGTAGTATCTGACGGTGTTGAGAATTATTTTACCAGAGACGGTTCCTTCTACGTTGACGGCGCAGGTAACCTGGCAATGACCAATACCGGTTACAATGTAATGGGTTGGGGTGTTGATGAGGAGACCGGCAATATCAAGCAGGATACCGTAGCAGCACTTCGTATCATGAGTACTGCAAACATGACTTATCCCCCTGAGGCTACCTCAAAGGCTTATTTGGCGGGTATTCTGGACAAGAATGATACCGATGTAACCAGTGCAAACGGCAAGGTTGTAAACTTGAATTTCTATGACAATCTTGGTTACAGCTACACTGCAAAGTTTGTTTTCAGACAGTCTACAGACCCTAATGTATATAGCTTGGAATTTGATAAGCTGCTGGATTCTACCGGTGAAGAGGTAGAGATGACAGATGCCCAGAAGAAGACTGTGTTCGGCGGTGGTGTTGCACAGACCCAGGAGGCTAATACCACTATCAGTCTGGGCGGCAACTATTCCTGGGATGCAGCGGGTAATCTGCTTGCAAACAATAATGCCATTGTATATGCAACCGGCAATGCAAGTTATCCCTACAGCACAGTGAATCCCGCGCCTACTGATGAGGCTGAGCTTGCGGCAGAAAATGATGCAGCGATTGCTTTGATTGCACAGGCTTACGGCTATGAAGGCTCTGTAGAGGAGTTTATGAATCTGCAGATTCCTGTGGAGATGCAGGGTGAAAATGGTACAACCGTTACCGAAAACCACAGCATTTCTGATATTATTTACGATGAAAACAACAAGTATCCTTCCCTGGATATTGCGCTTGGAACCGGCAAAGAATCCACAGGTCGTGTTTACTACGGTTATGAGGTTGCATTTGATCCCGATACCGGTAATATTGAATCCGTAGGTGGCAATAACACTACCTTCATGGCGAACCTGAACTTGTTTGATTTGGGTGAAGGCTTCCAGAATTTCTCCAATGTGGAGATTGATTTGGCGGATGTTTCTATGTTTGACAACAAGGGCACCTCCACTGTTGGCGCTACCAGCGGTGATAAGGACGGTTTAGGAACAGGACGTCGTCTGGGTGCTATGATCGGTGTGTCTGTTCAGAATAACGGTATGATTTATGCAAGCTATGACAATGGTATGACCAAGCTTTTGGGTCAGATTGCTACAGCAAGCTTTGCAAATGCATCCGGTCTTGAGAGAGCGGGAGATAACCTGTATTCTGCAACTCTTAACTCCGGTGAATTTGACGGCATCGGTGTTGATATTACTGCAAATGGCGGTTATATGTCTACCGGTCAGTTGGAGATGAGTAATGTAGACTTGTCTGCAGAGTTTACAGAGATGATTACCACACAGAGAGGTTTCCAGGCAAACAGCCGTATCATTACCGTATCTGATACACTGCTCGAGGAGCTTACCAATCTGAAGAGATAATTTTTAGTTTTGCAAGTGTTTTTTTGAAAAGGATTCATAAGAGGGGCGGAAAGGTTTTTCCGTCCCTTATGTCCATATAGAGAGGGCAGATGAAATGATTGAAGTGACGAAATTAAATGGGGTAAAAATACTTGTGAATCCCCATTTGTTGGAAATTGTAGAGGAAACCCCTGATACAGTCATTACTTTGACAACAGGCCGAAAAATAATTGTAAAAGAAAGTAGACAAGACATAAAAAATTTAGTAAAATTGTATCGAAAGGATATTCTTGCAGAATAATTTGGAAAATTGCAGAATGTTCGGAATTAATGAGGTGATTTCTAATGGATATAGCATCATTAGTTGGCTTAATATTTGGTTTTTCAATGATGATATTTGGTATTGTGAGTAACTCCGGGTTTGATGGTATCTGGAGTTATTTGGATGCACCTTCGGCGTTGATTACGTTTGGCGGAGCATTGGGATCGACCTTGTGTTCTTTTTCGATGCCGGACTTTATAGCCGGCTTGAAGAGTTTTGCGCTGATTTTTAAGACTCCGATGGTCAATACAACGGACATGATTAAAAAGATTATTGAATTGTCCAACGTAGCTCGTAAAGAGGGCCTTTTGTCGTTGGAGGAAGCGGCAGCGGATTTAGATGAAGCCTTCTTAAAAAAAGGTATTCTGTTAATCGTGGATGGTACGGATCCTGATTTGGTGCGTGCAATCATGGAGACAGAGCTTGTCAGTGTGGAAGGTCGACATAAAAATCTGATTAATTTTTGGGATGTGCTTGGTTCCATGGGCCCTGCCTGGGGTATGATTGGTACCCTGATTGGTCTGGTAGATATGCTTAACAATATGTCTGATGCAAGTGCCATCGGACCGGCAATGGCAGTGGCTTTGATTACAACCTTGTATGGTTCCATTCTTGCAAACTGGGTTTGTATTCCGGTTTCTAATAAGCTGAAGGCAGATAATGCTGCAGAGATGATGTTGAAGGAAGTTATGATTGAGGGCCTTTTGTCTATTCAGGCAGGAGAGAACCCTCGCGTTATCGAGGAGAAACTTAAATCCTTCCTTGCACCTAAGGATAGAGAGAGCAGTGAAGATGCAGGAGGTGAGGAGTAAGTGGCAAAGAGAAAGGAAGATACGCCCCCGCCCGGGTCGCCGGCATGGATGGCCACGTTCAGTGATTTGATGAACCTTTTGCTTTGTTTCTTCGTACTCCTTTTTTCCATGTCTACCATTGAGGAATCAAAGTGGGAGGAACTGGTGGCATCCATGAATAGTACGTTTAGCGTGTTCGATAGAGGAGCAAGTGCTATTGGAGAAGGTATTCTTATCAGTAATGGTGTGAGCCAGTTGAATGAGCTGGATAAGTACATTAACAGTACCGGTAAGCTTTCGGATGCAGAGTCTCCGGAAGATAAGATGGAGGAGTATGAAAACGTCGGTGATATTGAGATTTTGCAGGAGGCTTTGGAGGAAGAGCAGCTTCAGGCAAATGAAGAGAAAGCCGAGTTGATAGAAGAAGCGATTGCAGAGAATCACTTGTCAGATCAGATTGATGTAACCTTTACTTCACAGTATGTGCAGCTTACCATGAAGGGAGCATTGTTGTTTGATTCCGGAAGTGACACATTGAAGGAAGAATCGCTGGAGGTGCTTGACAAGGTAGGCGTGATTTTGCAGCGTTATGCAGAAGGTACTATTGAGATTGAGGGTCACACTGACAATGTGCCTATAAGCAGTTCCCAGTTCCCCAGCAATGAGGAGCTTTCCAGTGCCAGAGCATTGTCGGTTTTTTATTATATGACAGAAAATACGCTGATAGATCAGACAAGATTAAAGCATGCAGGTATGGGAGAGAGAATTCCCATTGCTGATAACGCTACACCGGAGGGGCGCAGTAAGAATCGCCGGGTAGAGATTCGGATTTATAATCCCTCTTAAAGGAAGAAACCTAAAGGAGATTACCTATGAAGAAGAATTTAATGTCATTTATAATACTTGGACTTTTGGTTGTGAATCTTGTGCTTACATCTGTTATGATGTTCAGCGTGGTGGGTACCAATCAGAAGGTAGCTGATCTGGTTGGCAATATTGCCACAGTGATGAATTTGGAGCTTACACCCAATGGTGAACCGGCAGTTTCTCTGGCAGATACGGAGGTTTATGCTATTACCGGTTCCATGACCATTCCGCTTTCTCCTGAGACAATTACGGATGCTGATGGCAAACAACAGATTAAGCAGGGGTATCTGGTATGTAATATTTCTTTCTCTATGAACACCAAGCATGATGACTATGAGACCTATGGTTCAGCAGAAGCTATGGCGGCAAAGGAGGAGCTGATAAAGGATGCAATCAATACCATTGTCAGCAAGCATACTATATCTGATTTACAGTCAGATCCGAGCCTTGAAGAGATTAAGAAGGAGATTTTGGTAGCAATTCAGGATTTGTTCCAGAGCGACTTCATCTATAAGGTTTCAGTTAGTGAAGTGAAATTTGGTTGATGAAAGGGGATGTCCCGGACATCATAAAAAGGAGGTGAGGGCTTGTGGGCGAGGTCCTTTCACAAAGTGAAATAGACAATCTGCTGGCGGCGCTGTCCACCGGTGAGATAGATGTAGACGACATACAAAGCAGTGATGAAAAGCAAGTTAAGAACTATGATTTCAGCCGCCCGACCAAGTTCTCCAAGGAGCATTTAAGGACGCTGGAAATTATTTTTGAACACTATAGCCGATTGGTGTCGACCAACCTTCCCGTATATCTGCGCAGAAACGTGCAGGTTTCGGTGGCTAACTCAGAAACACTTACATTCAGCGAGTTTACCAATGCACTTTCCAATCCGGTTATTCTTGGAATTGTAAATTTTGCACCGTTAAATGGAACGATTATCGTTGACCTGGCAACCAATTTAGCCTATGCCATGTTGGATAGAATGCTGGGTGGTACCGGTGTTCCGCTGGAAAAAAACAGAGAGTTTTCAGAGATAGAGATGTCCATTATCCAGAAGGTTCTGGTTATGTTGACACAGCTTCTCAGAGAGCCCTGGAAGAATGTAGTAAGTATATCCCCTGTATTGGGGCGTGTGGAGACCAATCCTCAGTTTGCGCAGATAATTGCACCCAATGATATGATTGCAATTATCACGCTGAATGTGAAGATTGGCGATGTAGAAGGCTTTTTGAATTTCTGTCTTCCGTTCTTTACTTTGGAGGACGTTATGGATCGATTGAATACCAAGTACTGGTTCGCGTCCATGCAGGAGAATCACGATGAACATTATGAGGAATATATTGAGTCGTTGATTCGGAAGGTGGATGTACCTATCAGAGCTGTACTGGGTAAGAGCACGATCTCTGTAGGAGATTTTGCGAACCTGCAGGTGGGTGACTGTATCCGTCTGGATACCAGATTGGAAAGCGATATGGACATCTATGTAGGTAATATAAGAAAATTTACCGCTTTGCCCGGAGCAAATAAGGATTCTTACGCTGTCCGGATTACATCGGTAGTCAGAGAGGAGGAGTAAGAGATGGATGGAATGCTTTCACAGGACGAAATCAATGCGCTGTTAAGCGGTATGGATTTGTCCGGGGATATGATGGCGGATTTGGTAGATGAAACAGTACCCGTTGAAGTTGATGATATATCTGATGCACCTGTTACCAGTTATTTTGCAGGAGCAGGGGCGGCTTCAGAGGATGCTACTTTATCCGAGGTGGAACAGGATGCCATTGGCGAAGTTGCCAATATCAGCATGGGTTCCTCGGCCACCACTTTATACTCGTTGGTTAACAGAAAAGTGAATATTACTACCCCTGAGGTAGAGCTGGCTGTGTGGGATAATCTTTTGTCTATGTACGAAAGACCCTGCGTGTTTATCCAGATTAAATATACCATGGGTCTGGATGGAACCAATATTCTGGTACTGAAAGAGCATGATGTTAGAATTATTACAGATCTTATGATGGGTGGAGACGGTATTGTAGATGATTCCGAGCCTCTGGGCGAGTTGCATCTCAGTGCGATTTCTGAGGCGATGAACCAGATGATGGGTTCAGCGGCAACATCTCTTTCTACAATGCTTAACTCTGTGATTGATATCAGCCCGCCTGATTCATCATTACTTGATTTAAACAAGATTACTGCTGCGGAGGAAATTGCTCCGTTCTTGGGTGGTAAATTTGTTAAGATTTCATTCCGCATGCAGATCGGTGACTTGGTAGATAGTACCATTATGCAGCTGTACCCCATCGATTTTGCCAAGAAGCTGGTGGATACCTTTATCAGCAACCAGATGGGAGCTATGGCGTCTGAACCTGAACCCGAGCCAGCACCGGCACCTTCACCTGCCATGGATATGGGTGGTGTACAGGATATGGGTGGCATGAATGGTATGCAAGGCATGAATGGCATGCCTGGTATGGATATGGGAATGCAAGGCATGTCTGGCATGAATGGAATGCCCGGTATGGGAATGCAAGGCATGAATGGCATGCCTGGCATGGATATGGGAATGCAAGGCATGAATGGTATGCCTGGTATGGGAATGCCTAATATGGGAATGCCTAATATGGGAATGCAAGGCATGAATGGAATGCCCGGTATGGGAATGCCTAATATGGGTATGAACGGAATGCCCGGTATGGGAATGCCTAATATGGGCATGGGAATGCCGGCTCCCAATGTAAATGTTCAGCCTGCTCAGTTCCAAAGCTTTTCTCAAAATATGGCTGCGGTTACCGGACAGGAGAATATCGGTCTGATTATGGATGTGCCCCTGGAGGTAACGGTAGAGCTTGGCCGTACCAGCAAATCTATTTCAGATATTCTGGATTTTGCACCTGGTACCATCATTGAGCTTGATCGTATTGCAGGTGAGCCTATTGATGTACTTGTCAATGGCAAATTTGTTGCCAAGGGCGAGGTTGTAGTTATTGAAGAAAGTTTTGGTGTAAGAGTTACTGAAATAATTAAATAAGGGCTGACAAAATTGTCGGTTTCATGGTATAATTATAGCAAGTGTAATAACCAATGGAGGGAAAAACATGGCAAAGAATATTTTAATCTGTGACGATGCGGCATTTATGAGAATGATGATTAAGGATATCCTGTCCAAGAACGGCTACAACGTTGCAGGAGAGGCTGAGAACGGTCTCAAAGCGGTTGAGAAATACAAGGAAGTAAGTCCTGACCTCGTTTTGATGGATATCACCATGCCCGAAATGGACGGCATCCAGGCGCTGAAGGAGATTAAGAAGATTGATCCCGGAGCGCTGGTTATTATGTGTTCTGCAATGGGTCAGCAGGCGATGGTTATCGAGTCCATTCAGGCAGGCGCCAAGGACTTTATTGTAAAGCCTTTCCAGGCAGACCGTGTTATTGAGGCGGTTAAGAAGGTTGTGGGATAATGACATTTCTGCTTTCTGCAAAAGGTTATGCCGGTCTGATTACCATGCTAATCATGTTTGTAGCTGTCCTGGCTTTGACGGCCTGGGTTACCAAGTGGTTGGCAGATTATCAGCGGGTACAGAATCTCAACTCTAATATTGAAGTGATAGAGACTGTTCGCATAACAGCTAATAAGTACATACAGCTTGTACGTGTAGGGCGAAAATACATGGCCATTGCCGTTTGTAAGGATACGGTGACCATGTTGTGTGAGGTGCCCGAAGAACAATTGAAGTTCAGGGAAGCTTCCCGGGACAAGATTAGTTTTAAGGAATTGTTAGAGAAGACCATAAAAATGGATTCCAGTGACCAAAGAGATACAAAGGAAAGTGACGAATGAAACAAAGGCACCAAACTGGAAAACAAATAATGCCAAAGCAAAAAGCCTTCAAAGGCTTTTTGCTTTTGATATGCCTGCTGGTTACGGTAGGCATATTGTGTATTCATAAGGGATTTCCCACCGGCATGGTGGCTCATGCGACGGAGAATAGTGGGCAGACAGGAGATACCTCGGTCTCTACCGTGATTAATCCTGCGGGCACAGCTGAGACGCCTGAGGAATTAAATCAGCTCAACACAGTGAATACTGTGACGCTGACAGTCAATGAGGACAACGGAAGTTTGAATGGCTCTTTGCGTATTTTGCTTACATTGACGCTGATTTCTCTGATACCGATTCTGCTGATTATGATGACCTCTTTTACGAGAATCATCATTGTTTTGCATTTTACCAGAGCAGCGTTAAATACGCAGACGGCGCCGCCCAATCAGATACTGATTGGTTTGGCTTTGATTCTGACATTTTTCATTATGGAGCCTACCTTTACAGAGATTAATGAACAGGCCATAAAGCCTTTTAATGAAGGGATTATTACCCAGGACGAAGCACTGGAGCTGGCCATGGAGCCTCTTCGGGAGTTTATGTATCCCCAGACCCAGCTTAAGGATGTGGAGCTGTTTATGGAGATTTCCGGTCAGGAGTGGGATGGCAAGCTTGACAGCATTCCCAATTCCGTGTTGATTCCCAGCTTTATGATCAGTGAGCTGAGAACGGCATTCTGGATTGGCTTTATGATTTATATTCCTTTTATTGTAATTGATATGGTTGTGGCATCTACCCTGATGAGTATGGGTATGATGATGCTGCCACCTACTACAATATCCATGCCCTTTAAGATACTGTTGTTTGTTTTGGCAGATGGCTGGAGTCTGGTAATCGGTAATCTGGTTAAAACGTTTTATTAGCAGGAGAGAGGTTAAAGTAGTATGACTGTTGATACAGTAGTAGATATAACCGGTAAAGCGCTGTTTCTGATTATAAAGGTATCACTGCC
>JAZQFO010000175.1:0-16885 GCA_045539535.1 Acetatifactor sp. | reverse complement strand
GTGGTGAGTGTGCCTGACAAGCTGAAGAATGAGGCCAAGGAGCTTTTGAAGCAGTTTGATGCATTGACCGGAGACACCTTGAATGCTACCAAGTCCGCTGAGGATGGCGACAAGGATAAGGATGGCAAGGACGGCAAGAAGAAAAAGTTTTGGAAATAAGATTATAAAGTAAAAGGGTCCTCTGACCGATATTTCTATTAGTAGTATAAATATCGGTTGGAGGATTTTTTCGTGATTGTTGCACATAACCTGCTTGCCATGAATGCCAACAGACAATTGAATATTACCGGTAAGCGTAAAGCAAGTGTAACAGAAAAGCTTTCCTCCGGCTATCGGATTAACCGTGCTGCGGATGATGCGGCAGGGCTGGCTATCTCAGAGAAGCTGCGCAGGCAGATTCGAGGATTGAACCAGGCCTCTCAAAATGTGCAGGACGGTATTAGTTATGTCCAGGTGGCAGACGGGGCTTTAAATGAAGTGCATGATATTTTGCACCGCATGAATGAACTGGCGGTGAAATCTTCCAACGGCACCCTGGAACAGGAAGACCGAGACTATATTGATCAGGAAGTACAGCAGTTAAAGTCAGAGCTGGACCGTATTTTTGATACCACTTCCTTTAATGAAAGAAAAATATGGGAGCCGGACCCGGATAAATTGGTTCCCATCGCTTGGGAGAAAAAGCAGGCGGTTACTTTTAAAAGCACCTCCAATAGTCCGGGAGTGACCAATGCCAATTGTGGTGTGCTGGCGTATGGAAGTTATACCATTCATGCAGACCAAAGCGGTGTGAATGTGTCATGGACGGGCTGGGACGGCAATGCCTATCAGACAGAAACCGTGGATTGGGATACTTTGGAGGCTAATAATTATTCTTTTGAGATGAGTGATTATTTCGGAGCAGATGATGGCACCAACAAGCTGTATGATGCGGCAGGTAATCCGGTTTTTACCCATAAGGTGGCGTTTTCCGTGCAGGAAACCACTACCATTAATGATATTATTACCTGTATCGATGGACAGACCATGTACAGTTCCGCCTCGGCCTATATGTCAGGAAAATTTGAAAATGCGGATGGCAGTAGTGCTTCCAATGCGTTCTCAGTAGGTAGTGTACATTTGAATTATTCTGCAGCATATGCATCTAACCACAATACCGGTGAGGCCAGTACTTCGGTAAATGTACGTGATTTTGATGCGTCGGATGACGCCTTTTTGGAGGCTTCAGATGAGAATGGTAATGTGCTCACATCTTCTTCTGCTCAGGGTAATGTGACCGGTATTCCTGCTGCAGCGGAAAATAAGGATTTGGCAGCGGCCCGGACCAGTACAGAAGGTTGGTCCATGTCCTTTTATATGGACGGTGTGGGTAAAGTGACAGCCAATTCTGTGGATGTGAAATATTGGGCACCGTCTGATACAGCAGATGACGACGAAGGTTATTGGTGGAATTGGAATTATCAATATAACAGTAAGGGCGAAGTGATTCGCAAGACCAAGGGATATATCACCCATGATGCGGACGAGCAGGCAAATGGTAGCTTAAGCTCTGTCATGGCTGCCCTGACTGGTGCCAAGGACACGGATACGCCGGGACTTTTGACGGATACCAATGGTGGGGATGCAGATGGCGGTGGTAGGATACAGATGCGCTTTGATCTGACGTCTGAAAATTCGTTTACTTATGGAAACGGTCGCACTTCGAATGATGTGGGATATTTTTACCTGACGATTGCAGTGCAATCTACAGATACGGAGCAGGATGTGTTAGATCGAATTTCTGATGCGTTGAGTAGTACTACGGTATTTGATTTGTATTCTAATTCAGCTACTTCCGATTCGGCATCTATAGGCAGTGCCAGTGCTAGGAGCCATAAAATTGATGTGCCCATTTACGGTGGCGGTTGTGAGGTAATCATTCAGGCCGGACCGGAATCGGATGATGAGATTCCGATTGTATACGAGGCGCTGAGCAATCTGTATCTGGGAATCGCAGATGTGAATGTGAAGACACCGGATGACTGTGCAGAGACTATGGAAGCCATCAAGGGCGCTATGCAGAAGGTAAGCAAGCAGCGGGCAGACTTCGGTGCCTACCAGAACCGTCTGGAGCACACCTACAATAACAATAAAAACGTAGAGGAAAATACCCAGTACTCCGAATCTCAGATTCGTGATACAGATATGGCTCTGGCCATGGTGCAGTACGCCAAGGATAATCTCTTGGAGCAGGCAGGTCAGTCCATGCTGGCCCAGGCCAACAGCTCCCGGCAGGCGGTGCTTAGTTTGTTGCAGAGTATGTAGAGGTAAGCAAAAATATAGGGTCCGCAAGTGGACTCCGGCGACCAATAAAACAGCGGTCCTATCCGGGTGATAGGGCCGCTGTTGGTTTACAAGGAGCTACTGGTTCTGTAGGTGAATTCTACAATTTCGCAGGTTTCATCATTGCAGAGCACTCCTACGTAAAGAGTAGAGGAGCTGTTTTCCACATAGAGATAGGTCAGAAAGTAAAAGTTGTCAAATTGCTTGGCAGGCAACACTTTTGTTATGAAATCAATGTTTTTATCTTGCACCTGTTCCATGTTTAAAGTCTGTTTGGAACCTGTAAAATAATAGGCTGAGTCCTCACATACGGAATGATAAAATGCAAGGTGTTTGTTTTTTCTGTCCGCATAATCGGTTTGCGAGTAGGTTGCCCGATATGCACTTTTGTCAGCCAGAAATCCTTCATAAGCGTAGTATTTCACGTTGTGGGCAGATTCCGGTAAAGATTCAAGATAAAAATTGTACTCTGCTTTTTCATAAAAAGCAGAGTAGTCTGTGAAATGTGTCCGACTTACTGGAATAAATTCTGAGAGGATAGGGTTGTAGAGGATAAGGAGTACTACAACCACTATGATTAAATAATTTAGTTTTCTTTTTCTCTTTGTCATAATACAGCGTCTTTTACCCAATTGTCTTTGTGGTGCATGATATTTCTATGATTTCGTGAGTCTCATTATTATAAATAGCGCAGTGTATTTGGGGATGAGGTGAAATATTAATCAGTTTTTTCATAGCGTAAAAATAGTCTCCAAGGCTATCATTTAGATATCTCCCTCCAAGCGAACCAGTGATCTTTTGGTTTCGAAGCCTTCAGGGTATCTTTGTTTCAACTTATCTATGTTTGACTGCAAAATATCTTCCAGTGGTATTTCTAATGCGGTAGCGGCTTCTGCCAAATACCATGCGATATCGCCCAGTTCTTTTGCTAAGTGTTCCTTATCCAGCTCATGGCCTTGTGCCATCCATTTTTTGACAATATCAATTGCCTCTCCCGATTCACCACATAGTCCCATTACACTGTTGATAAGAACGTCTTTTTTGCTTAGGTTGGGATTCAAGGTTGTCATTGCTAATTCCTGGTATTCATTTATTCCCATTTTTCAATCTCCTGTCTCTTGTACCCATTTCAGGTCAGTTGCCGGCACTACAACATAATTATCAGCGCCTTCACCTACTCGCAAGTATACATTCCGTATCCCGGCTTGAATAATTGTCCGAGCACATAGAGGGCAAGGTCTTGCCTCGTGAATGGAATTATCACCGGGGTTTACACCGACTATGTAAATATCTGCGCCCAATGTTTGCTGCCGCGAACAGTTCAGCAAAGCGTTTGCTTCTGCATGAATGGCTCTACAGATTCCATAGCCTTCTCCTTGATGCATGTTCCTGTCAATTCTGGGGCAAGTGCCTAAATCACAGCAATTGTCAAAACCCCTGGGTGCTCCATTATATCCTGTGGATATTACCACATCATCTTTTACGATCACTGCACCATATTTACGCTTAATACATGTGCTTCTGTACGCAAATACTTCTGCACAGTTTAGATAGGTATCTGTTTTGGAAACTCTTTCGGAAGATACAGGTCTAACCATGTGACATCTTTCTGAAAATAAATAATCCAGAGACACATTCAATTCCTTTGCTATGGATAAAAGCGTATCAGTTTCCGGATATCCAAGCCCCGATTCCCACTTTGAAATGGTCTGTCTTGAGACGGACAAAAGCTCAGCTAATTGCTCTTGTGTGATGTTTCTTTTATGACGTATCTCTTTAAGATTTTCAGCAAAGCCCATATAATTCCCTCCTTTTTCTCTTGTATACCATCATTATACAAGTAAACATTTTGCGTTTCTATCAACTTATTTTTGCATTTTTGCAACTCAGAGTGGAATTAATCAAATGTATATATTTCAAAGGTTTACAGTTCTTCCTCAGTCAAATATTCCTTCAACTGCGCATACTCCTCCTGCATCCGCTGGAAGGTTTCGGTGTCGCCGCCTTCTGCGTCCGGATGGTAGGCCTTGCACAGGGATTTGTAGCGTTTTTCCAGTTTGTCTGCAGTGTCGCAGCCCGCAAAGAATACGGATGCCTTCACGGGATCATTGTTGATTTCCTGCAGCTTTAATGCCATGTTTTTTACTTCCTCACGCTGTTTTTCCAACTGTTGGATGCGGGGCACCAGGCGCTTGAACTTGTCCATGGGGATACCCTGACGGTATTTGGAACATTCCTCCACCAGATCAGACAGATTGCGGAAGTAATTGCCCCAGGCGCTGCGAAGGAGCGCATTGTCCTTGGTGGCCAGCACCTCCTCCACCAGGTCGCCGATGGATTCGATATTGGTCATGTGTTCTTCCAGAATACCCATGTAAGCATCGCCGGTTTCGGTAAGTGCTTCGCTGTCCTGACGCAGGCGCAGTTCATTTTTGCGAAGGTCTGCGATCTCAGCGGAAAGCTCCTCGCTGGTCAGGCGTAGCTCCTGAGCCCATTCGTACCATTCGATACCCAGAGACACCAGCACGATTACAAACATGGCCATCAGTGCCACGTACATGACGATGCCGTAAATCTTGGAATAGGTGTCGAACTTGCCGATAAAGTCAAACAGGCCCATGCCAAAGGTGCTCTGAATCCGGGTGTGAGCGGACAGAAGACTTCCTGCCACCAACAGTATGGAGAGGATGATGGAGGCAGGCAGTGCAAAGGAAATCACCGTCACTATCAGCTTATTTACAATGTGCAACAGCAGATAAAACAGACAAAGGAAGGTGTTCAGTACCTTTTTGCCGTTCAAATTAATATACTGATAGTCGTTTTCACAAGCTCCGTACAGGCGCAAAAATCCGGTATAGGTCCAGTCATAAATGGCTTCAAAGAACCCGATGACGCCACTCCAGATAGCCGTGATAACTGCTGCCGCCAACTTCATGAGCAGCACCATGATGGCAATAATAACAAAGCAAATAGCGCAAATGGCTATAAAATACAAGATGGCCTGGAAGTTGCTGCCGGGACTTTTGAAAAATTCAAAGCCCAAAATCAACAGCACGGTCAAAAACACCATACTGATGATTACGGACACCTTCTCCATGGCTTTGGCAATCAGCTTGCAGCATGTAGCAATCAGTAACAGGGGCAGGGCGATGATTGAGAGAATATTAATCTTGAGTACTTTCAAAACTTTTTCCATTCTTCACCCCTCCTATTCTTCTTCAAACAAGGCAAGTTCGTAGCGGATACTGCGGATGGCGGTATCGCCTATGCCCAGATTGATGGTTATTTTGTCGCCGGATACAGGGTCATTGTAGATAGCACAGGTATCATCAAAGTCCATGCCGTAGAGCAGACTTCCGGTAAATGCATCCGGTTCGCCGTAGAGTCCGTTTTCGCTATTGCAAACGGTTTCGGGAGCCATGCCCAAAGTAACGCCCTGAGGGAATACGATCTGATTCTTGGTCGCATATATTTCAACCACCTGGCATTCTCTATAGTTGGCTGTGGTATTGGTCTGATTTTGCAAAGTTACGGTGATGCCCTTGTCTGTGTTGGTCAGCTGGATTTTATCATAGGGCGCTACCTGTTCTGTGTAGGTTAAGTTCAGCTGGTCAATCAAAGCAGTGCTGTCGGTACGCAAATTGATGATATTGCGGTTTATTTGAACCGTGGCATCAAACTTCTCGGCCAGAAGCATTTCCGGCATAGGCTGGACATTCATCCAATGAGAGGTAAATTCTTCAGCATTTTCCACATAGACGTGAACGGCGCCCAGACTTTCCGGAGAGAGTGTTACACTGTCCTCCTTGGCTGTCATACGGATGCCGGTGATACCGGACTGGCTGGCGTATACGCTGTACACCTGATACACTCCGGGATGGAGAGAAATCTCTTTTTTAAATTCATTGTCCTGTGTGAGGACAATGTCATAGACCTTTTCGTTGGATATGTTTTTTAGTGTCACGTTGATTGCAAGGTTTTCCTGCAGATTCTCCTCCAGCATGGTTAACTCCTTGGGGATGTCCACAAAGGAAATACTACATTTGCATTCGCCCTCATTAAGCTCCCCTTTCTTGTTGCAGCCGGTAAGGGTAGCACTTAAGGCAATCATGGTAAAAAGCAGGATAATCAGTCTTTTCATAGCATACTCCCGTCTTTGGTGTGTTTTCTTAATACTAAGTATTTCAAGTTCGATTATAGTAGGAAATGGAAAAATGGGCAAGTAAATTAAGCAATCATTTGACACCAAAAGAAGGATAGTTTACTATATCCTATAGGATATTTACGCCCTAAGGGGCTTACAGCAATAGAAGCAGGAGAGAAAAAACATGAAATGGGTAAAATTTAGATTAAAAACAGTTACGGATATGGAGGACATCATCATCAGTACCCTTTACGACATCGGTCTTGAAGGTGCACAGATTGAGGACAAGATTCCTTTGACTGCTCTGGAAAAGGAGCAGATGTTTGTGGATATTCTGCCGGATGGTCCGGAGGATGACGGTGTGGCGTACCTGAACTTCTTTGTGGAGAAGCAGGAGGATGGCAAACTGATGGTGCAGGGTGAGGAGACCGACGTGGAGACCTTGCTTGCACGCATTGAGCAGGAGCTTGAGGATTTGAAGATGTTCTGCGATATCGGTGAGGGCACCGTTACTGTGGATGAGACTGAGGACATTGACTGGATTAACAATTGGAAGCAGTATTTCCATCAGTTTTATATTGATGATATTCTGGTTATCCCTTCCTGGGAGGATGTAAAGCCCGAGGATTCGGAGAAAATGGTACTGCATATCGATCCCGGTACGGCTTTTGGTACGGGTATGCATGAGACCACCCAGCTTTGTATCCGTCAGCTCAGAAAGTTTATCACCCCTGATACAGAGCTTTTGGATGTGGGAACCGGTAGCGGTATTCTGGCGATTTTGTCACTTATGTTTGGCGCCAAGCACGCAGTGGGTACGGATTTGGACCCCTGTGCAGTGGAGGCTGTGGCAGAGAATTGTCAGGTAAACGGCATTGCTCCCGAGCAGTTTGAGATGATGATCGGCAATATTATCACGGACAAGGCGGTACAGGACAAGGTGGGATATGGCTGCTATGATATTGTGGTGGCCAATATTCTGGCGGATGTGCTGGTGCCTCTTACCCCTGTGATTGTAAATCAGTTAAAGCCCGGCGGAATCTATATTACCTCCGGCATCATCGATGACAAGGAGCAGACCGTGGTGGATTGCGTGAAGGCAGCAGGTCTGGAAGTGCTTGAGGTTACTTATCAGGGTGAGTGGGTGTCCGTTACTGCGCGGAAGAATGCGTAAGAGTCGACAGTTCGCTACAGTGTAAACAGACGTGGAGGAAGTATGTATCAGTTTTTTGTGGAGCCCGGACAGATTAATGAAAACGACAAGCGCGTCATAATAACCGGCTCCGATGTGAATCATATCAAAAATGTATTGCGCATGAAAATCGGCGAAGAGCTTGCAGTCAGCAATGGTGTGGACGGTAAGGAGTATGTCTGCGGGATTGTGGGCTTTGATGAGAATCTGGTAGAATGTGAACTGCGTTTTGTCAAAGAGGATGCCGTGGAGCTTCCTGTGAAGGTGACGCTGTATCAGGGCTTGCCCAAGGCGGACAAGATGGAACTGATTATTCAGAAGGCGGTGGAGCTTGGGGTGACAGAGATTGTGCCTGTGGCTACCAAGCGCTGCGTGGTAAAGCTGGATGACAAAAAGGCGGCTGCTAAGATTGCCCGCTGGCAGAGCATTGCAGAGGCTGCAGCCAAGCAAAGCAAGCGGGGGATTATCCCTCAGGTGCTTCCGGTGCAGAGCTTTAAGCTTGCCCTTAAGCAGGCAGAAAATATGGATGTGCGTCTGATTCCCTATGAGCTGGCAAGCGGTATGGAGCGCACAAGAGAGATCTTGGGCGCCTTGCAGCCCGGACAGAGTGTGGCTGTGTTTATCGGCCCGGAGGGCGGCTTTGAGGAAGCGGAGATTGCACTTGCCAAGGAAGCAGGGGTGGAGCCTGTTACCTTGGGCAGAAGAATTTTGCGTACAGAGACGGCGGGAATGACTGTGTTAGCTTGGATTGGATATCTTTGTGAGAAATAGTCTGCGGACCATTCCCAAATTTGGGCATATGATAATCATAAGAAATGTGAGAAGATGAAGGAGAATCATCGATGGAAGTATATTTGGACAATTCTGCTACCACGAGAGTATTTCCGGAAGTAGCAGAGTTGATAAAAGAGCTGATGTGCGAAGATTATGGCAATCCCTCCAGCATGCACAGGAAGGGAGTACAGGCGGAGAATCATATCCGCTATGCCAAGGAGATTCTGGCCGGCATTTTAAAGGTAAGTGAAAAGGAGCTTTTCTTTACCTCCGGCGGAACGGAGTCTGACAACTTGGCACTGATTGGCTGTGCATTGGCCAACCAGAGAAAAGGAAAGCACCTGATTACCACCCGGATAGAACATCCTGCGATTTTGCAGACCATGAAATATCTGGAAACACAGGGCTTTATCGTAAGCTACTTGCCGGTGGAAGCTACCGGACGGATCAGTCTGGAGGATTTGCGCAGTGCCATGACACCGGAGACCATTTTGGTGTCCATCATGCACACCAACAATGAAATCGGTTCTCTCCAGCCCATTGCAGAGGCGGGGGCGCTGATTAAGAAAATGAATCCAAGTACTCTGTTCCACGTGGACGCAGTGCAGGGCTTTGGCAAGGCAAGAATCTACCCCAAGAGAATGAATATAGACCTGCTTTCCATCAGCAGTCATAAGATTCATGGTCCCAAGGGTGTGGGCCTTTTGTATGTGGCAGACAAGGTAAAAATCCAGCCCATTAGTCACGGTGGCGGTCAGCAGACAGGACTTCGGTCCGGTACGGAAAATGTGCCCGGTGTGGCAGGTATGGCGCTGGCAGCCAAGATGCTTTACGGTCAGCTGGAGGAAGATGTGGAGCAACTCTACAAATGTAAGCAGTATCTGGTGGATGGACTTAAGAAGATTGAAGGCGTGAAAATAAACGGCCTTTTGGAAGATTCTACAGTGGAAGGAACGGCACCCCATGTGGTTAGTGCTTCCTTTATAGGAGTAAGAAGTGAGGTGCTTTTGCATACGTTGGAGGACGCGGGAATCTATGTGTCCGCGGGCAGTGCCTGCTCGTCCCATAAGCCCCAGCCGTCGGCAACCTTAAAGGCTGTGGGTGCAGACAAAGCCATGCTTGAGTCTACAATACGTTTTAGCTTTTCTGTTTATACCACCATAGAAGAATTGGACTATACACTGAAGGTTTTATATGATAAAATTCCAATGCTGCGCAGATATACCCGCAAGGCCTAAGTCGCAGTTTCGCAGAGACAACAGCTACGTAAAACGGTAGCCCGAACAGGAGGAAAATATGTTTACAGCATTTTTGATAAAATATGCAGAAATCGGTATCAAGGGAAGAAATCGTCATCTTTTTGAGGATGCACTGATTCAGCAGATTAAGTACGCGCTGAAAAAATGTGAAGGAAAGTTTTTGATTCACAAGACCCAGGGGCGTATCCATGTGGATGCCCAGACAGAGTTTGATTTTGACGAGGTTGTGGAGCATTTGCAGAGAGTGTTTGGTATCTCCGGCATCTGTCCCGTGGTGTACGTGGAGGATGAGGGCTTTGAGAAGCTTTGCGATACGGTGATTCAGTACCTTGCGGATGTGTATCCTGACCGCAACAAGACCTTTAAGGTCAATGCCCGCCGTGCCCGCAAAAATTATCCCAAGGAGTCCATGGAGATCAATATGGACATGGGTGAAGCCATTTTGAACGCGTATCCCGAGATGAAGGTGGATGTTCACAATCCGGACATCATGCTGAACATCGAGATTCGTGAGAAGATTTATATTTATTCTGAAATTATCCCGGGACCCGGAGGAATGCCTGTAGGTACAGGCGGAAAGGCAATGCTTCTTTTGTCCGGCGGCATTGACTCTCCGGTGGCCGGTTACATGATAGCGAAGCGCGGCGTGAAGATTGATGCAGTGTACTTCCACGCTCCGCCCTACACCAGTGACAGAGCCAAGCAGAAGGTTATCGACCTGGCGAGAATCGTTTCCCGCTATACAGGTCCCATTTATCTGCATGTAATTAATTTTACGGACATTCAGCTTTACATTCATGAGAAGTGTCCTCATGAAGAGCTGACCATTATCATGCGCCGCTACATGATGCGTATTGCGGAGCACATCGCAAGAGAGACCGAGTGCCAGGGATTGATTACCGGCGAGAGTATCGGTCAGGTGGCATCCCAGACCATGAGCTCCCTTATCGCTACCAATGAGGTGTGTGAGCTTCCCGTGTATCGTCCTTTGATTGGTTTTGACAAACAGGAGATTGTGGAGGTTTCTGAGAAAATCGGTACCTTCGAGACCTCCATCCAGCCCTTCGAGGACTGCTGTACCATCTTTGTGGCAAAGCATCCCGTAACCAAGCCCAATGTAAATGTCATCCGCAAGCATGAGCGCTATCTGGACGAGAAGATTGACGAGCTGGTGAAGACTGCGCTGGAGACAGATGAGTTGATTATTGTGAGTGAGTAGGCATGGTAAAAACAGGAATTTAGGACTAATAATGAAACATATTGTAAAAAGGGTATTATTAATTGCAATTTGTATTATAGTGATTGCAGTTGTAACAGTTAGTATAATAAAAAATATCCAAAAAAAGAGCGCGGCAGAATACCGCGAAACACAATATCGGGAGACTGAACAGGCAATTGCGGAGTTGAATGAGAAAAGCTATTTCTATGGATATCAGATGCTTGGTGATACGCCGGAGGATTATATCGCAAACTATGGCGGAAGATTTTCAGAGACAGAAGAGGATTATTATGGCGGCAACCAATATAATGGAAAATGGGGAATTGTAAATATTTCGTTACGTTCCAAGAATGGCCATATTCTAGGGATTTATGTGGGTGACAACGCTCAGGATGCCTTTGCGATAATTCAGGCAGAAGGATATGTATTGGAAAAGGAAGAGGACAGGTGCTATAAATTCGTAAAAAATGATATTACAATCGGGGTTACTGTTTCTCAGGAGGATGTTGTTGAAATAATCGGTGTATCCGTTTATGATCCTAGTGGTCAATGGATGGTTTTCTAGATGCATCGGTTAATGAGTCTAGCCCAAAAGCGTATAATTAAAAGAATGCCTCAGGGGATTGCGTTCCCTAAGGCATTCCTGCTTTTGAATTCTATTTCTGATTTTGTATCAGTGGAATCCGATTAGATCATGTAAGGCTTGAGGATATCCATAACCTCATCGATGTTCTCTTCTGCATGGATGTTCAAGTCGATGGGCTTGGACAGGTCCAGGCTAAAGATGCCCATGATGGACTTAGCGTCGATAACGTATCTGCCGGATACCAAATCAAAATCGTAATCGAACTTAGTGATGTCGTTTACGAAGGACTTAACCTTATCAATAGAATTTAAAGAAATCTGAACTGTTTTCATAATATTACCTCCTTAAATGAATGAGTGTCATACCTTCATGCTTCATATTAAGTGTAAAGACAGTAAAAGTCAATGCCCAAACAATACAAAAAAATCGAGGAATTTCGCATGAAAAGTGTAGCCTTTCACAACCTTGGATGCAAGGTGAACTCTTATGAGTTAGACGTAATGCAACAAATGTTGGAAGAAAAAGGGTATAAAATTGTATCATTTGATCAAATTGCCGACATTTACATCATAAATACTTGTACCGTAACCAATATTGCTGACAGAAAAAGTCGTCAGATGTTACATCGTGCCAAGCAAAAGAACCCTCAGGCGGTGGTAGTGGCTGTGGGCTGTTATGTGCAGACCGACAGTGAGGGCGTGGAGATGGACGAGAGTATTGATCTGGCCATCGGTAACAACCGCAAAAAGGATTTGGTGCCGATTCTGGAAGCTTTTTTGGAGGAGCGGGAGGACAAGACCCTACACGGTACCACCATCATCGATATTAATTCTCCCTGTGATTATGAGGAGATGACTCTGAAAAGGACAGCGGAACATACCCGTGCTTATATTAAGATTCAGGATGGTTGCAACCAGTTTTGCTACTACTGTATTATTCCCTATGCAAGAGGCAGAGTGCGCAGTAGAAAGCAAGAGGATATTGTGGCAGAGGTTAATGGCCTGGTGGCAGCAGGGTACCGCGAAATCGTACTTACCGGTATCCATATCAGCTCCTATGGCATTGATTTTGACGGAAGTAAGCAGTACACGGGTACCAGCAGATTGATTGACCTGGTGGAAGAGGTTCACAAGATAGAGGGACTGGACCGTATCCGTCTGGGATCTTTGGAGCCCCGGATTGTCACAGAGGATGTGGCAAAGCGTCTGGCGGCGCTGCCCAAGCTGTGTCCTCATTTTCACCTTTCCTTGCAGAGCGGATGTGATGAGACCCTGAAACGAATGAATAGACGTTATACTACCGGGGAATACTTGCAGGGGGTAAAGTACCTTAGACAGTATTTTGAGCATCCTGCTATTACTACGGATGTGATTGTGGGCTTTCCCGGGGAGACAGAAGAGGAATTTGATGCTACCAAAGCGTTTTTGGAGCAGGTACGATTCTTCGAAATGCATATTTTCAAGTATTCCAGAAGGGCCGGTACGGTGGCAGATAAGATGCCCGGCCAGCTTACAGAGAAGCAAAAAAGTGCCAGAAGTGAGGTGCTTTTTGCCATGGAGGCAGCACATTCCAAGGCTTTCAGAGCGGACTACATAGGCAAGTGTGCAGAGGTGCTTTGGGAGGATAAGAGAGAAATTGACGGTGTGTTTTATTGGATCGGTCATACGCCGGATTATGTGAAAATTGCAATTCCTGATAACGGCGAGAATTTGAGTAATCAGATTACAAATGTCCGGGTAACGGATTTCCTGACGGATGAAATAATGCTTGGAAAATAACGATTTTTAAATAGGATTGAATTTTGTATCAAAATGCGTTAAGATAAAAGGTGTAATTTATATTGGAGGGGCTATGCCCTCACGGATTCGAAGAGGATGAAGAATATGCAGGATATTGGAAATACACAGTATTTTAAAGTAGAAACAGAGCCTGAGACAGGTGTGAAGGTTGTACTGTCCACCGTGTACGAGGCATTGACTGAGAAGGGTTATAACCCTGTCAATCAGATTGTGGGATATATTATGAGTGGTGACCCTACTTATATCACCAGCCACAAGAGTGCAAGAAGCCTGATTATGAAGGTGGAGCGTGATGAGCTGGTGGAGGAGCTTCTCGCTGAGTATATCAAGAACAATCACTGGAAATAGGAGGAGTTGTCCATGCGTATAATGGGCTTGGATTTCGGCTCAAAAACAGTGGGTGTCGCAGTAAGCGATGCTCTGCTTTTGACGGCACAGGGTGTGGAGATTATCCGCCGCAAGGAGGAGAATAAACTGCGCCAGACCCTTGCCAGAATAGAAGAATTGATTCAGGAGTACGAGGTGGAGGAAATCGTGCTGGGGCTGCCGAAGCATATGAATGGTTCGGAGGGCGTGCGCGTGGAGCTTACAGAAGAGTTTAAAGAGAAGCTGGAGCGCAGAACCGGTCTGCCTGTGACTTTTTGGGACGAGAGACTGACTACGGTTTCTGCTGACCGTACCATGATGGAGGCGGGTATCCGCAGAGAGAACCGCAAGGATTATGTGGACATGCTTGCGGCTACCTTTATATTGCAGGGATACTTGGACAGACGTAGCAATGAGAAAAAGGCCGGGGAGGCCTAGGGAGTAAGTATGGCTAAATTAGAAAAAATTACTTTTAATGCAGACGGAGAGGATTCCGTAGATTTCTATGTGTTGGAGCAGACCAGAATCGGCGGCTACAACTATATTCTGGTGACGGATTTTGAAGAAGGAGACGGAGAGGCACTGATTTTGAAGGACCTTTCTAAGGATGGTGAGGAAGATAGTGTTTTCACCATTGTTTCTGATGAACAGGAATTGGAAGCAGTTGCCGGCGTATTTTCCAATATGCTGGACGACGTGGAATTTGTGCAAGAGGACTAATAAAACACGAACGAGTTGCCGCAGTGAGGCGGTATGATATATTTATATTTTTATGTAATTTGATTTGAAATTTGGAGGAAATTTTGTGAAGAAAAAAGAGAATATTGCGACTTCAGGCCTGAAGGTAATTCCTTTGGGTGGTCTGGAGCAAATCGGTATGAATATTACTGCCTTCGAGTATGAGGACAGTATTATTGTGGTGGATTGCGGTTTGTCATTCCCTGCGGACGATATGCTAGGTATTGATTTGGTAATCCCTGATGTAACTTATTTGAAGAACAATATCGAGAAGGTAAAGGGTTTTGTAATTACCCACGGACATGAGGACCATATCGGTGCCCTGGCCTATGTGCTTCGCGATATCAATGTACCTATTTATGCAACCCGCCTGACTATGGGTATTATCGAGAATAAGTTAAATGAGCATGGTATGATGAAGACTACCAAGCGTAAGGTGGTAAAGTTTGGACAGTCCATCAATCTGGGACAGTTCCGCGTGGAATTCATCAAGACCAATCACAGTATTGTAGATGCGGCTGCACTGGCGATTTATTCCCCTGCTGGTATCGTGGTTCACACCGGAGACTTTAAGGTGGATTACACACCTGTATTTGGTGATGCCATTGACTTGCAGCGTTTTGCCGAGCTTGGCAAAAAGGGTGTGCTGGCGCTGATGTGCGATTCTACCAATGCAGAGCGTCCCGGCTTTACTCCTTCGGAGAAAACCGTAGGTAAGGCTTTTGATACTTTGTTTAATGAGCACAAGAATACCCGTATTTTTGTGGCAACCTTTGCGTCCAATGTGGACCGTGTACAGCAGATTATCAATACGGCATATAAGTTTGGCCGCAAGGTATGTGTGGAAGGCCGCAGCATGGTAAATATCATCGAAACGGCCCGTAATCTGGAGTGTATCAGTATCCCCGAGAATACCTTGGTGGACATTGACCAGATGAAAAATTATCCTGACGAGCAGCAGGTAATCATTACCACCGGAAGCCAGGGCGAGAGCATGGCTGCCCTTTCCCGTATGGCCAACAACATGCACCGCAAGATTACCATTGGTGCAGGAGATACAGTTATCTTCTCATCCAGCCCCATTCCCGGCAATGAAAAGGCTGTGACCAAGATTATCAACGAATTGCAGCGCAAGGGCGCAGATGTAGTGTTCCAGGATACCCATGTTTCCGGACATGCCTGTCAGGAGGAAATCAAGCTGATTTACACCCTGACCCGTCCTAAGTATGCGATTCCTGTTCACGGTGAGTACAAGCATTTGAGAGCCCAGGCCAAGATTGCTGAGAGCCTTGGTATTGAGAAGGATAATATTTTTATTCTCTCCTCCGGTGATGTTTTGGAGCTTACAGATGAGCAGGCAAAGGTTAGCGGCAAGGTGCCTACAGGAGCAATCCTTGTGGATGGCCTTGGCGTAGGTGATGTAGGAAATGTGGTGTTGAGAGACCGCCAGCATTTGGCTGAGGACGGTATTATGATTGTGGTAATGAGTCTGGAGAGAGCAAGCGGTGAGCTGGTAGCAGGTCCCGATATTGTATCCAGAGGATTTGTGTATGTGCGCGAGTCTGATGAGTTGATTGAGGAGGCCCGCATGACAGTTGATGAGGCCATTCAGAATTGTCTGGACAAGGGGATCACCGACTGGGGCAAGCTGAAATCCGTCACCAAGGATGTGCTCAGCGATTACGTATGGAAGAAGACCAAGAGAAGACCGATGATTTTGCCGATTATCATGGAAGTCTAAAGAGAAAACGCTTAGTGCGGAGGAATAGAAATGGACAGTAAGATTCAGAAGTCGGTACAGAACCTGACAGCAGATATTTTGGAGTCCGAGATTTATATTGAATATCAGAAGCAGTTGGCACTTGTAAAGGAGCAACCTGAGCTTAAGGCCAAGATTGATGAGTTTCGTATTCGTAATCTTGCGTTGCAGACAGGAGAGAATACTACATTTGAACAGCTGGACAGTTTTGAAAGAGAGTATGAAGATTTTCGGGAGAATCCGTTGGTGGATAAGTTCCTGGCCTCTGAGCTTGCACTGTGCAGAATGTTGCAGAGAGTAAACAGAGCTTTGATTGAAGCCATTGATTTTGAGTAGTTGTACTGGTTTTGGTAGGAAAGGAATTGTCATGAAGAGTGAAAATTTGATGACAGCCGTTATAGGAGCAATCATAAAGGTGGTTGCTGTGATTGCAGTAGTGTTTATCGTGTATCGAGGTGCTGTGCTGGGCTATGACTATGGATATCGTATCTTTACGGAGCCTGCTATGTCTGCCGGCGAAGGCCGTACGGTAACAGTGGTTTTAAAGCCGGATATGTCCGCTAAGGAAGTAGGCGCAATGATGGTGGAAAAGGGACTGAGCAGAGATGCCAATCTTTTTGCATTGCAGTATATGCTTTCCGAGTACAAGGAGGAGATCAAGCCCGGTACTTATGAGGTAAGCACCGCTATGACGGCAGAGGAAATTATGGCAGCAATGGTAAGTCGG
>JAZQFO010000174.1:0-15196 GCA_045539535.1 Acetatifactor sp. | reverse complement strand
GGCTGGTTAGAACGCAGACAGGCAGTCTGATACCTCTGTACGGGGCAATAAACCGTGATACAGTAGGGTATTTTGAAGAGATTTCAAAGGAAGTAACGACGGAAGATTTAGAAGAGAGTGATTTACATGCTGACCGGGAGCAAGTAGAAGCGAATGCGGTAGAGGAAGCTGTATCATCTGTCGTCGGACCGTCTTCGGAGGAGCTGATGGCGCTTATGGAGGAAGAAAATCGTGCAGCAAAAGAACCTGCACCTTTTGTGCCCCATGAGCAGGTACAGCAGCTAAATAAAGAGACTTTTGCTAATTATGAAGATTTGGTAGAGCAGTTTTATACCATCGATGCCAGCACGATGGCAGGAACCGAGCAGCTTAATTTGGATAGTTTGCTGGAGCCTGATGTTTCGGTGACTAAGCGGGAGGACGGGCCGCAGATATTGATATATCACACCCATTCTCAGGAAACCTTTGCAGATTCCGTACCGGGAGATGGGTCCACCTCCATTGTGGGAGTGGGAGAAAGACTAGCTGAGATTCTGAGAGAAGACTATGGATATCAGGTGTTGCATCATACCGGACAGTATGATGTGGACAGTAGGGATGACGCCTATGGCAAATCCTTGCCGGCCTTGAAACAGATATTGGAGGAAAATCCGACAATAGAGGTGGTAATTGACCTGCATAGGGATCAGATGCCGGAAGAAACCAGGTTGGTTATGGATTTGGACGGAAGGCCTACTGCCCGGTTTATGTTTTTTAACGGTCTGTCCCGAACCAGGCAATCCGGAGATATAGATTATCTGCAAAATGACAATATTGAGATGAATCTGGCTATGTCTTTTCAGATGCAGCTTAAGTGTCAGGAGTATTATCCGGGGTTGACACGCAAGATTTACTTAAAAGGGTATCGGTATAATATGCATTTGTGTCCCAGGACGCTTTTGGTGGAGCTGGGGGCACAAAATAATACAGTGGAGGAGGCTATGAATGCCTGTGATCCGCTGGCCCATGTGCTTCATATGGTGCTTTCGGGACAATAAAGGCTAATCCGCAGAAAAAAATTGACGTAAGGCTTTTATTTTTTTATAATAGTACAAGTGATAAATTCAAAATGCGTAAGCAAAATGAGAAACATAGCGGCAAATCGCCCGGAAAGAAGAGGAACATAAATGGCATCCAACGGTACCATTGATCAGAGTAAAATCCGTAACTTTTGTATAGTTGCACATATCGACCACGGTAAATCTACCCTGGCAGACAGAATTATAGAGAAGACAGGACTTTTGACCAGCAGAGAGATGCAGGCACAGGTTCTTGACAATATGGAGCTTGAGAGAGAGCGTGGTATTACCATTAAGGCTCAGTCTGTGCGCACGGTTTACAGAGCGCAGAACGGTGAGGAGTATATTTTTAATTTGATTGATACACCGGGTCATGTGGACTTTAACTATGAGGTAAGCCGTTCTCTGGCTGCTTGTGACGGCGCCATCCTGGTTGTGGATGCAGCTCAGGGTATTGAGGCCCAGACTCTTGCAAATGTGTATCTGGCGCTGGACCATGATTTGGATGTTTTCCCTGTGATCAATAAGATTGACCTGCCCAGTGCGGAGCCCGAGCGTGTTATCGAGGAGATTGAGGATGTGATCGGTATAGAGGCTCAGGATGCACCCTTGATTTCTGCCAAAAACGGTTTGAATATCGAGGAAGTATTGGAGCAGATTGTAACCAAAATCCCTGCCCCTAAGGGAGATCCTAATAGTCCTTTACAGGCGCTGATTTTTGACTCTTTGTATGACCCTTATAAGGGCGTAATTATTTTCTGTCGTATCATGGAAGGTACAGTTAAGAAAGGTACCACCATTCGCATGATGGCTACCGGAGCTGTGGAAGAGGTTGTGGAAGTGGGATATTTCGGCGCAGGACAGTTTATCCCCTGTGATGAGCTTTCTGCAGGTATGGTAGGTTATATTACCGCATCCATTAAAAATGTAAAGGATACTGCAGTGGGCGACACGGTTACGGATAATGATAACCCTTGTGCAGAGCCTCTGCCCGGCTACAAAAAAGTACAGTCCATGGTGTATTGCGGTATGTATCCTGCCGATGGTGCAAAGTACGGAGATTTGAGAGATGCATTGGAGAAGCTGCAGTTAAATGATGCATCCCTGAATTACGAGCCGGAGACCTCTATTGCATTGGGCTTTGGTTTCCGTTGCGGCTTCTTGGGTCTGCTGCATCTGGAGATTATTCAAGAACGTTTAGAGAGAGAGTACAATCTGGATCTGGTAACTACGGCTCCCGGTGTAATCTATAGAGTTTACAAGACAAATGGTGAGATGATTGAGCTGACGAACCCCTCCAATCTGCCGGATCCTTCAGAGATTGAGTACATGGAGGAACCCATAGTTACTGCAGAGATTATGGTGACCAGTGAGTTCATCGGTTCCATTATGGAGCTTTGTCAGGAGAGAAGAGGCCGTTATCTGGGCATGGAATATATTGAGGGTACCAGGGCGGTATTGAAGTACGAGTTGCCTTTGAATGAGATTATTTATGATTTCTTCGATGCGCTGAAATCCCGTTCCAGAGGTTACGCTTCCTTCGACTACGATATCAAGGGTTATGAGGAGTCCAAGTTGGTAAAACTGGACATTCTGATTAACCGTGAGGAAGTGGATGCACTGTCCTTTATCGTACATGCGGATTCGGCTTATGAGAGAGGCCGCAAGATGTGTGAGAAGCTCAAGGATGAGATTCCACGTCATTTGTTCGAGATTCCCATCCAGGCAGCTGTGGGAGGAAAGGTTATCGCCAGAGAGACTGTAAAGGCAATGCGTAAGGACGTGCTTGCTAAGTGTTACGGTGGTGATATCACCCGTAAGAAGAAGCTTTTGGAGAAGCAGAAAGAAGGTAAAAAACGTATGCGCCAGATCGGAAATGTAGAAATTCCCCAGAAGGCGTTCATGAGCGTTTTGAAGCTGGATGACAAAAAATAAGTTGCGGGAGCTGGAGCTTTATATCCATATTCCCTTTTGTGTACAAAAATGTAAATATTGCGATTTTCTGTCTGCACCTGCCACTACGCAGGTGCAGAACGCGTATATGGAGGCTCTTTTGGCTGAAATCAAAGCGGTAGATGTGCGGGACTGTGTGGTAGTAAGTGTTTTTATCGGAGGCGGTACGCCTACAGCAGTGGCTCCGGAGTGGATTGGTCAGGTAATGGAGACGATTTTTGCAAAATTTCAGGTAGCTGAAGACGCAGAGATTACCATGGAAATGAATCCCGGAACCGTGACCCGGGAGAGCCTTGCGGTCTATCGAAAGGCCGGTATCAACCGTTTGAGCATCGGCTGTCAGTCTGCCAGGGATGGAGAGCTGAAAAAAATAGGAAGAATCCATGATTATGAACAATTCCTTCAGACCTATAGGATGGTCAGGGAGGCGGGATTCGAGAATGTAAATGTGGATCTGATGAGTGCTTTACCGGGCCAGACATTGGCGGACTGGAAAGTGTCTTTGGAATGTATAACAGGCCTGACACCTTCGCCGGAACATATTTCTGCCTATAGTCTGATTGTGGAGGAAGGAACCCCCTTTTATGAAATGTATGAAAAAGGGGAGCTGGAGCTTCCGGATGAGGAAACAGAGCGGGCCATGTACCAGGTCACGGGAGAAATGCTGGCGACTTTGGGGTATCAGCAGTACGAAATCTCCAACTATGCGAAGCCGGGCTATGCCTGCCGCCATAATTGCGGTTATTGGACCAGAAAAGATTACATTGGCTTGGGTATCGGTGCAGCATCTTTATTGGACAACTTGCGTTTCCGCAACACCAATTCCTTGCAGGCCTACATAGCGAATCCCACCGACTGTCGTGAAGACCTGCAGACACTTACTCTTCAGGAGCAAATGGAAGAAACCATGTTCCTGGGCCTTCGCATGACCGATGGCGTGGACACCGTCACCTTCCGTGACAAGTTTGGATTGCCTATGGAAGAAATCTACGGAAGTCAAATCACCGAATCCATCACCGAAGGTCTTTTGGAGTACCGAGGGTCTTGCCTTGCTCTTACCCCCCGAGGAATTGACGTCAGCAACTACGTCATGGCCAAATTCTTACTGGATGATTGAGATTTTGTAAAACCGGTTGTTTTTTATTTTCTTGCCCAATCGCGTAATCAAAGGGTCCACCGGGCAAGGTCTAAATTTAATATGCCAGGCACTGAAGTGGAAGCAATCACATAAACTATTGTGATGAGTAATCCACGGAGGCGAAACGTGCAAACCTTTCAACAACCCCTGACTTCAGAGGAGGAAGCCTTTTATGTACAGCTGTTCAAAAACGGCAGTGAGGAAGAGACAAAAAGGGCAAAGGAAATCCTCATAGAACGGAATCTTCGATTGGTGGCTCATGTGGCCAAGAAGTATCAGAACGTGGATGAGGACATGGAAGATTTGATTTCCATAGGTTGCATCGGCTTGATTAAAGCTGTGGAGACCTTTGATGCGGGCAAGGGCAGACTGGCGACCTATGCATGCAGGTGTATTGATAATGAGCTGTTGATGTTGCTTCGAAGCAAGAAAAAAACAGCCAGAGAGATATCTCTTTTTGAACCTATCGGTCAGGATAAGGAGGGAAATGAGATTTGTCTGGTAGATGTGATTGAGCAGCAACAGCCGGATACCGTTGATCGGATGGAACTTAGGGAGAATATTAAGAAACTTACAGGGTATCTGTCTGAATGCTTGACACAAAGAGAACAGGAGATTATTCGACTGCGCTATGGACTGGGAGGCGTGGAGGCAATGACCCAGAATGAAATAGGAAGACGTTTTGGAATATCCAGGAGCTATGTGTCGAGAATCGAAAAAAAAGCATTAAGTAAGCTGGAAACGCGCTTTTTGGAAGAAAAGAAACACTTTTGTGCAAAACAGACAAAATAAAATATCTAAAATTCTGTCCTTGTCAAGACAGTGCCATTATAGTATAATTGTTCTGAAATATCGGTAATTTTACGAAAGTGTGGGCAAGGACATGAGATTTGTAAAGGCTGAAAACTTAAAGATCGGCATGCGTCTTGCACGCCCGATATATAGCAAAACAGGAGTGCTTCTGTACGACAGCAATTCTGACCTGACTTCTAAGGGAATCGAAAGCGTTAAGAATTTCGGTTTGCTTGGTGTGTATGTTCTGGAGCCGGCAGAACCGGCTTTGGTCATGTCGGAGGAGGACAGAGAATTCGAGCGCTTTCAGGCAGTGACTGTATCAGCCATTCAGGAGGAGCTGGAGAAGATGCTTTCTGTGGGCAATCAGCAGAAGATGAACATGATTGCTGATTCCATTATCAGAAGCTATGGACTTCAGACCAACAAGATTCATTTTTATCAGAATCTTCGAAGCAAGGATGACTATATTTACAGACATTCTATGAATGTGGCAATTCTTTGCGCAATGATTACACGTGGACTTAATATGCGCAGAGATGAGCAGTACCAGGTAATCTATGCGGCGCTGGTTCATGACATCGGTAAGTTTTCACTACCCGGTGAGTTGATTTATGGCAGCGACCTGAATGTGGAGCAACAGATGCGGGTGTACAGTGCCATGCTGGATGCAGGAGAGCTGATAGAGCGGGCATTTAGTGATGGGCTTGCAATCAAGCGTATTACCAGTCAGATGGTTATGACACAGATGGATATGATGAAGCCTGCAGAGCAGCGCCATAATCTGAAGCTTGTACGTGGAGCAAAGATTCTGCTTGTGGCTAACCGGTATGATGAGCTGACCAGTATGACTCTTGACGGAACAGCACATTCAGAGGTTAAGGCCATGAAGGAGCTTATGGCTAATCCGGAGTTGTACGATCCGGAGGTTGTGTCAGTGCTTATGTCTACCGTGCGGATTTTGTCTCCGGGAGTCAGTGTGGAGCTCAATACCGGCGAGAAGGCGTTGGTGCTTACAGAGAACCATGACGATATACTCAGACCGACTGTTTTGTGTTTTAAAAACAACCAGATTATTGACCTATCGCTTCGGGTCAACGAAGACTTTGAGGTTGTAGATATTATGAAGACTTTGGACAACCGTTGTATCATTGATACAGAAACCTTGCGAAAAGCCGGGTTTGGCGGGTGTTAGAGGCTTATTGGGGAAGCAAAATACTATAGAAAGAAGGATTAAAAATGCCCAGAATTGAAGAGATCTTAGCAAGAGGTAATGAAATGGGAGCCAGTGACGTACATTTGACTGTAGGTCTGCCTCCTAAAATGCGTGTGAACGGTAATCTGTATACTTCAGAATTTCCTGTACTTATGCCTGCGGATACTTTGGATATCCTTGTATCCATCATGAACGAGCATCAGAGAGCAATCTTTGAAGAGCGTGGAGAATTCGATATGTCTTATTCTGCACCCGGACTTGGCCGTTACCGTGTGAATGCGTTTAAGCAGCGCGGTTCTATTGCAATGGCATTCCGTGTGGTTGGTACAGATGTTCCTGCGCCCGAGGTTTTGGGTGTGCCTGAGTCCGTTATTGATTTGTACCAGAGAAAGAGAGGTCTGATTCTGGTTACCGGACCTACCGGTAGTGGTAAGTCCACCACATTGGCGGCTATTATTGACAAGATTAACAGCAACAGAGATGCACATATTATCACGTTGGAGGATCCTATCGAGTATTTGCATCCTCACAAGCTTTCTATGGTTAACCAGCGTGAGGTTGGTATCGATACCGGTAGCTATTCCAATGCGCTGAGAGCTGCGCTTCGTGAAGACCCGGATGTAATTCTGGTAGGTGAGATGCGTGACTTCGAGACAATCAGTATTGCAATTACCGCAGCTGAGACCGGTCACTTGGTGCTTTCTACCCTGCATACCAATTCTGCAGCAAGTACGGTAGACCGTGTAATTGACGTATTCCCTCCTCATCAGCAGCAGCAGATTCGTGTTCAGTTCGCAAACGTTCTGGAGGCAATCATTGCACAGCAGCTGATTCCTACCGCTGACGGTATGGGCCGTGCCGCAGCATTTGAGGTTCTGCATGCCAATCATGCAGTAAGAAATCTGATCCGTGAAGGTAAGTCACATCAGATCGAGAGCGTAATGCAGACCAATCGTAAGATGGGTATGATGACCATGGATGAGGCAATTGGTCAGCTGTACCTGAGAGGTAAAATCGATCGTGAACAGGCAATTCACTTTGCACACGATCCTGATAACATGGCAAGTAAGATTTAATGACGGTTCGATACATATTCTGAAACATTTCGGGAGCCGGCCGCAAGTTCTTTGCGGCCGGGGAATCCCTTTTCATCTGCCGTTTCGGCGAAATTTCTTAATTGGTAAAATATAAATTAAATACATAGGAGGTAGTTTATGTTTGCAAGAATTATGTCAGGGGGCGTAGTGGGCGTTCGTGCCTGCTTAATTGGCGTTGAGGTAGATATGGACAGAGGTTTGCCCATGTTTTCCATGGTGGGTTCTCTCGGGGGCGAGGTAAAGGAATCCAGGGAACGAGTTAGTGTTGCCTTGAAGAATAGCGGCTTAGGGATTCCGCCGGCCAGGCTGACTGTGAATCTGGCGCCGGCAGATGTACATAAGGAGGGGACGGCTTTTGACCTGCCCATTGCTGTGGGGATTATGCAGACCATGTCTTTCTTTGGAGAAGAGGCCACAGAGAATATTTTGTTTCTCGGAGAATTGGGGCTGAACGGAGAGGTGAAAAAGGTGCCGGGGGTCCTTCCCATTGTGCAGGAGGCGGCCCGGGCAGGAATTGCTCAGTGTATCGTTCCGGCGGCCAATGCCGGTGAGGGGGCGGTAATACCGGGAATTGTTGTGCGCGGGGCGGAATGTATCGGCCAGGTCCTTGCTTTTTTGCAGGAAGAGGATAAAGCGACACGGGAGAAAATATTACCTGCAACGAAGGTGGATATAGCAGCGCTCTTTGAAGAACAGGAGGCGTTTGAGGAGGATTTTGCCCAGGTGCAAGGTCAGGAAATGGCTAAGCGGGCTGCAGAGATAGCGGCGGCAGGTTTCCATAATCTGCTGATGATTGGACCACCCGGAGCGGGCAAAACCATGATTGCCAAACGGATTCCGGGGATTTTACCACCCCTTACATTAAAGGAAAGTTTGGAGGTTACGGGGATTTATAGCGTGGCCGGTCTTTTGGAGGAAGGACAAGCCTTGGTTACGAAAAGACCCTTTCAACAACCTCATCATACAATTTCTCGAGCTGCCTTAACCGGCGGCAGTCTGCGTCCCAAACCGGGACTGATTTCACTTTCACATCGTGGGATTTTATTTATGGATGAATTGCCTGAATTTGGGCGAAGTATTATAGACAGCATGCGTCAGCCCTTGGAGGAACACAAGGTACAGTTGGCCAAGGCGGGAGGTAATCTGTCCTATCCTGCAGATTTTATGTTGATATGTGCAATGAATCCGTGTCCCTGTGGTTATTATCCGGATCAGAACCGCTGCAAATGTACGGGTCCTCAGATGAATCGCTACAAAGGCAAGGTGTCCGGACCGATTATGGACAGGATTGATTTGTGGGTGGAGCTGCAGCCTGTTGAAATTGCCGGCCTGCAAAATGATGGTCCGGCGGAAGCATCAGCGACCATCAGAAATCGTGTGGAACGTGCCCGTAATTTGCAGAGGGACCGATTTGCAGGCTGTTCGTATCGATTTAATGCGGATGTAAAGGTAGGGGATTTAGAGTACTATTTCCCGTTGGGAGAATCGGAGAAGAAGGCGTTGGGATTGCTTTATGAGACATTGCAGCTGAGTGCCAGAGCTTATCATCGGATTTGGAAGGTTGCCCGCACCATTGCAGATTTGGCGGGGGAAGAGTCTATTAAAGAAGAACATTTGCTGGAAGCGGCCGGGTATCGGCCCGGAGACATTACAGCCAAGCTTCAATAATTGGGAAAAGGAGGCGTAAAATGACGGAGAAAGAACAGAATACGGGACATGGAGAAGCATGGGAGCGACATCTATATGGTTGTTGGTTAAATAGTGTGCCGGGGATCGGAAAACGCACCATTGAGAAGCTTTTGTCGCTTTGCGGGAGTGAACGTCAGGTCTATCTGCAGGGGAAAAATGCCTGGCGACAGATCCTTACCGCGAGACAATTGGAGCAGATGATTGCTTTTGCGGAACAAAACGAGCCGTCACAGTTATATGAATCCTTTCGAAAGCAAGGAATTCAATTTGTACAAAGAGATGAACCGGATTATCCTGAGAGGTTGAAGAAGATTCCCGATCCACCCTATGGATTGTATGTGAAGGGGAGCTTGCCCCAGGCAGATAAGCCGTCGGTGGCAGTGGTGGGAGCACGGGATTGCTCGGATTATGGAAGGTTTGTGGCCAAGGAGGTGGGGGAGCTTTTGGGAGCCAATAATATTCAGGTAATCAGTGGTATGGCCAGGGGGATTGACGGAATCAGCCAAAAAGCTGCGCTTATAGCAGGCGGAAGCTCCTGTGGAGTGCTGGGATGCGGCGTGGATGTGTGTTATCCCCCCTCCAATCGGGAACTGTATGATATGCTGTGTGAAAAAGGAGGCGTTTTGTCGGCATATCCACCGGGTGCAGAGGCCAAACCGGGGAATTTTCCGCCCAGAAACCGTATTGTAAGCGGACTTTCAGATATTTTGATTGTGGTGGAGGCCCGTGCAAAAAGCGGGACGCTGATTACGGTGGATATGGCCTTGGAACAAGGAAAAGATGTATATGTGGTACCGGGGCGCATAACGGACAGGCTCAGCGATGGATGCAATTATCTTCTGAAGCAGGGAGCAGAGATATTTTTGTCGCCGGAGGAGTTTTTAAACCAGGTGTGGGAACGATGGCAATGCGACCCGGTGGGCAGAGCCACAAGTACGGAAACACAGATATTACAGTGGATTCCTGTAGGGATGGCGGACAATTTGCCCCCTGAATTTAAAGAGGTCTATCAGGTGTTAAGTCCGGACGCAGCCACAATAGCAAGCCTTTTTGAAAAACTATCCGGCAAATATACTGTTCCCCAGCTGATGACTATTCTGATGGGACTATGTACCAAAGGCCTTGTTGTCCAAGTTACTCCCGGCTGGTTTAAACTAAAGGTTAAGTAATTTTGTATGTCTTGGATATTGCGCACGAATCCCATAATATATAAAATTTAATCTAGGTTTCAGATTGAGAAAAGGAGGGAGTTGTAGTACAATAAAATACAAATGAAAGTCAGGGAGGAGTAATGCAATGCAGACTCGGATTTTTACAGGAAATACACAGGAGCCTTTTCGTAATCGCACCAAGGTTGTACAGATTGGTGACAGATGTATCGGAGGAGGTAATCCCATATTAATACAGTCCATGACCAATACCAAAACAGAGAATGTGGAGGCTACAGTGGCACAGATTCTGGAACTGGAGCGTGCCGGTTGTGAAATTATCCGCTGTACGGTGCCCACTATTGAAGCGGCTAAGGCTGTAGCAGAGATTAAGAAGCAGATTCACATTCCCTTGGTTGCAGATATTCATTTTGATTACCGTATGGCCATTGCGGCTATGGAGAATGGTGCGGACAAAATCCGTATCAATCCCGGCAATATCGGCAGTACAGACCGGGTGAAGGCTGTGGTAGACGTGGCTAAGGAGCGCAATATTCCTATCCGTGTAGGGGTTAACAGCGGTTCTCTGGAAAAGCAGCTGGTGGAAAAATACGGCGGTGTTACGGCAGAAGGTATTGTGGAGAGTGCGCTTGATAAAGTGCATTTGATTGAAGACTTGGGTTATGATAACCTAGTCATCAGCATTAAATCTTCAGATGTGCTGATGTGTGTGGAGGCCCATGAATGTCTGGCAGAGGCACTTTTGAAAGAGAAGACTATCTATCCGCTTCATGTAGGGATTACGGAGTCCGGTACGGTTCAGAGCGGTAATATTAAATCTGCACTGGGACTTGGTATGATTCTGGGGCAGGGTATTGGTGATACCATTCGTGTGTCTCTTACGGGCAATCCGGTGGAGGAGATTAAGTCCGCTAAGCTTATTTTGCGTACATTGGGGCTTAGAAAGGGCGGCATCGAAGTGGTATCCTGTCCTACTTGTGGCAGAACACAGATTGATTTGATTGGTCTGGCCACCAAGGTTGAGAAGATGGTGGAGGACTATCCTCTGGATATCAAGGTGGCTGTAATGGGCTGTGTGGTAAACGGACCCGGAGAGGCCAAGGAGGCAGATTTGGGCATTGCCGGCGGTATCGGAGAGGGCTTATTGATTAAAAAGGGCGAAATTGTACGCAAAGTTCCGGAGCAGGAGCTGCTTGCGGTGTTGAAGGAAGAATTGGATAATTGGAATGAGTAAACCGTTTTTTGAAGTATTTCCCACATTACAACTAAATAGTGGACTGCATGATATCATGGAACAGACACAGGTGGAGAAAATAGCCACCACCAAGAGCAGGGAATACCTAAGGGTGTACCTGCTCAGTTCCCGTTTGATTGTAAAACATGATATTTACCAGGTGGAGCGGGAAATCAAGACCCAGCTTTTTGCTAATACGGGGCTTACGGTTAAGATTTATGAAAAGTTTAACCTTTCCTCCCAGTACAATCCGGAAAAGTTTATGGATATCTATCGGGAGAGCATTCTTCTTGAGCTTGAGGGATACAATCATATCATTCACAATGCGTTTAAAAATGCCAAGCTTACATATCCGGATGAGAAGACCATGGTTATGGAGATGGATGACACAGTGCTGGTGCGTGGCAAGGAAGATGAACTGGTGCGTATTCTGGAGAAGATTCTGGTGGAGCGTGGCGGTTTCTCTGTGGCGATTAAAACCCAGTACAGGGAGGCAGTGACAGGCAAATATGAGGCAGAGGATGAGCTTCGCCTGAAACTGAAGGTGAAGGCTATCGCGGATCGCTTAGGCATGAGCATGTCGGATGATTCCGGTGAACAGTTTGTGGAGGTTGGAGACGGTGCCGGTGAGACCGGAGAAAACAAAGCGGCCAATGGAGAAGTTGCCAAGGCGGAGAGTGCAAAGCAGACAACATCGGCTACACAAAAGACTGTTGAAGACAAAGCTGCACCCAAGAAAGAATTTAAAAAGGGTGAGTTTAAAAAAGGTGAATTTAAGCGGGGCGGCGATTATGGTCGCAGCGTGAAGCGGAGCGATAATCCGGACGTGATTTACGGAAGAGACTTTGAAGAAGAGGCCATGCGCATTGACGAACTAATCGGCGAGATGGGCGAGGTGGTAATCCGAGGCCAGGTACTTAGCCTGGATAAGCGCGAGATTAAAAATGAGAAAACCATTATCATGTTTGATGTTACGGACTTTACAGATACCATTACTATTAAGATGTTTGCCAAAAATGAGCAGCTTCCTGAGATTTTAGGTGAGCTAAAGAGTGGTGCTTTCATCAAGGTAAAGGGTATCAGTATGATGGACAAGTTTGATCATGAACTGACCATCGGTTCCATTGCAGGTATCAAAAAGATTCCCAACTTTACCACAAGCCGCAATGACACAGCTCCTATAAAGCGCGTGGAGTTGCACTGCCATACCAAGATGAGTGATATGGATGGTGTAACAGAGGCCGGTACATTGGTAAAAAGAGCCCATAAGTGGGGGCACAGGGCGTTGGCTATCACAGATCACGGTGTGGTGCAGAGTTTTACTGAGGCCAATCACGTATGGGATGATTTGTGGAAGGCAGAGAAAGGCAAGCGCAAGGATGCGGGAGATGATAATCCTGACAAGCAGGATTTCTTTAAGATTATCTATGGTGTGGAGGCCTATCTGGTAGATGATTTGAAAGAGATTGTAACAGGCAATCAGGGGCAGAGCCTGCAGGATGACTTTGTGGTGTTTGATATAGAGACCACGGGATTTTCGCCTGTGAACAACCGCATTATTGAAATTGGTGCGGTGAAGGTCAGTGGTGGAGAGATTGTGGACAGATACTCCACATTTGTCAATCCGGATGTGCCTATTCCATTTGAAATAGAGAGGCTTACCGGTATCAGGGATGATATGGTGATAGATTCTCCTCAAATTGATGAGATTTTGCCCGGATTTTTGAATTTCTGTGACGGATGTATTCTGGTGGCTCATAATGCCGGCTTTGATATGAGCTTTATCATTGAAAATTGCAGGCGGCTGGGGTATCCGGAAGAATTTACATATGTAGATACCATGAATGCAGCGAGAGTGCTTTTGCCTAATCAGGCAAGACATACCTTGGATGCAGTGGCCAAAACTTTGAATATTTCTCTGGACAATCATCATCGCGCAGTGGATGATGCAGAATGCACTGCCCATATTTTTGTGAAGTTTATTAAGATGCTGGCAGAGCAGAATGTGACCGATTTGACACAGTTAAATGAGATGGGAGCCCAGAGTGCGGATTTGATACGCAGACTTCCCAGTTATCACGCTATTATTTTGGCCAAAAACGATTTGGGACGCATTAACTTATATCGCTTGGTCAGCGAGTCCCATCTGACCTATTTTAACCGTCATCCCCGTATTCCGAAAAGCCTTGTGGAGAAGTATAGGGAGGGATTGATTCTGGGCAGTGCCTGTGAGGCGGGAGAGCTGTATCATGCGCTGGTAGACGGTCAGTCAGAGGAGCAGGTGGCAAGAATTGTGAATTTCTATGATTATCTGGAGATTCAGCCCACCGGCAACAATGCATTTATGATTGTGTCAGATAAGTTCAGGGATATTAATTCGGAAGAGGATATTCAGAATATTAATCGCAAGATTGTGGCGTTAGGAGAGCAGTTCCACAAGCCTGTGGTGGCAACCTGCGATGTGCATTTCATGGATCCTGAGGATGAGGTGTACAGGCGTATTATCATGGCTGGTAAAGGGTTTGCGGATGCGGACAATCAGGCGCCTTTGTATCTGCACACTACAGAGGAAATGCTGGAGGAATTTTCTTATCTGGGCAGTGACAAGGCTAAGGAAGTGGTTATTACCAATACCAATATGATTGCAGATATGGTAGAAACCATTGCTCCGGTTCGACCGGATAAATGTCCTCCGGTAATTGAAAATAGCGCGGAAAATCTTCGCTCAATCTGTTACAACAAGGCCCATGAGATTTATGGTCCCAATCTTCCGGAGATAGTAGAGGAGAGGTTGGAGAGAGAGCTGAATTCCATTATTGGCAATGGATTTGCGGTGATGTATATCATTGCCCAAAAGCTGGTGTGGAAGTCAGTGGAGGACGGATACCTGGTAGGTTCCCGAGGATCTGTTGGAAGCTCCTTTGTGGCTACCATGGCGGGGATTACGGAGGTAAATCCCTTAAGTCCTCACTATTACTGCAGTGAATGTCATTATGTAGATTTCTATAGTGATGAGGTAAAGGCTTACGCGGGCAAGGCTGGTATTGATATGCCTGACAAGGCTTGTCCCGAGTGTGGGGCGCCTCTCCACAAGGAGGGCTTTGACATTCCCTTCGAGACCTTCCTTGGGTTTAAGGGAGATAAGGAGCCGGATATTGACTTGAATTTCTCCGGTGAATATCAGTCCAAGGCGCATAAGTATACAGAGGTAATTTTCGGTGCCGGTCAGACCTTTAGAGCAGGTACTATTGGTACTTTGGCGGATAAAACGGCCTTTGGTTATGTGAAGAATTATTTTGAGGAAAGAGGCCAGCACAAGCGTACTTGTGAAATTAACCGTATTACGGCAGGTTGTACGGGCGTGCGTAGAAGTACGGGTCAGCACCCCGGTGGTATAATCGTGCTTCCCATCGGTCAGGATATCAATTCCTTTACACCGGTGCAGCACCCGGCAAACGATATGACCACCAGTACCATAACGACACACTTTGATTATCACTCCATTGACCACAACCTGCTGAAGCTGGATATTCTGGGACACGATGATCCTACCATGATTCGTATGCTGCAGGATATGACGGGAGTGGATCCGACCACCATTCCTTTGGATGATAAAGATGTAATGAGCCTGTTCCAGAATACCAAGGCATTGGGGATCATGCCGGAGGATATCGGCGGTACCAAGCTGGGAGCGCTGGGTATTCCTGAGTTTGGTACGGACTTTGCGATGCAGATGGTACTGGACGTTAATCCTCAGACATTCTCCGATTTGGTGCGTATCGCTGGTCTGTCCCATGGTACCGACGTTTGGCTGGGTAATGTCCAGACCCTGATACAGGAGGGTAAGGCT
>JAZQFO010000173.1:0-2651 GCA_045539535.1 Acetatifactor sp. | reverse complement strand
TGCAGCGGCAATCGTTGTTATGAGTGAAGAGAAGGCAAAAGAGCTTGGCGTTAAGCCTATGGCTACCTTCGTGGCAGGTGCTTTGGCAGGCTGCCGTCCTGAGGTAATGGGTATCGGTCCTGTTTACTCCACCAGAAAGGTTATGGAGAAGACCGGCATGAAGATTGAAGACTTTGATATCATCGAGGCAAATGAGGCATTTGCTGCACAGTCCATCGCAGTTGGTAAGGATTTGGGCATCGATGTTGATAAGCAGTTAAACCCCAATGGTGGTGCGATTGCACTGGGTCATCCCGTAGGTGCTTCCGGATGTCGTATTCTGGTTACTCTGCTTCATGAGATGCAGGCGAAGGGTGCCAAGACCGGTCTTGCAACTTTGTGTATCGGTGGCGGTATGGGTTGCTCCACTATCGTTAAGATTGAAGACTAGAAGACGAAAGGAAACTTAAAAATGGATTACATTTTATACGAACAAAAAGGCGAATATGCTGTTTTGACTATCAATAGAGAGAAGGCTTTGAACGCGCTGAATTCTCAGGTTCTGGAAGAGCTGGATGCAACACTGGACGCAATCAATCTTGATCAGGTGCGTTGCCTGATTATTACCGGTGCAGGAGAGAAATCCTTTGTGGCAGGTGCGGATATCGGTGAGATGAGCACCCTGACTAAGGCAGAGGGTGAGGCCTTCGGCAAGAAGGGAAATGATGTGTTCCGTAAGATCGAAACCTTCCCCATTCCGGTGATTGCTGCAGTAAACGGCTTTGCTTTGGGCGGCGGCTGTGAGCTTTCCATGAGCTGTGACATCCGCATCTGTTCTGACAATGCAGTGTTTGGTCAGCCGGAGGTTGGTCTGGGAATTACTCCCGGCTTTGGCGGAACTCAGAGACTTGCAAGAATCGTTGGTGTAGGTATGGCAAAGCAGATGATTTATACCGCGCGCAATATCAAGTCCGACGAGGCTTACAGAATCGGTCTGGTAAATGCAGTATATGCAAAGGAAGAGCTTCTTCCCGCAGCTGAGAAGATGGCAGCCGGTATTGCCAAGAACGCTCCCATTGCTGTAAGAAATTGTAAGAAGGCTATTAATGAAGGTTTGGATGTAGATATGGATGCAGCACTGGTTATCGAGGAGAAGTTGTTTGGTGACTGCTTCGAGACGGAGGACCAGAAATATGGCATGGCATTTTTCCTGGATAAGAACAAAGAGAAGGTAAAAGAGCCTTTCAAAAACTGCTAAGATTATAAGGAGGATTAGAGATGAAAGTAGGTATTATCGGTGCCGGCACTATGGGACAGGGCATTGCAAAGGCATTTGCTCAGGTTGAAGGATATGAGGTTGCTCTCTGTGATATTAAGCAAGAGTGGGCTGAGGGCGGGAAAGCGAAGATTGAAAAGGGCTATGCGAAGCTCGTTGAAAAGGGTAAATTGACTCAGGAAGCAGTAGATGCAATTCTGTCTAAGATTACCCCCGGTCTGAAGGAAGACCTTTGTGCAGATTGTGATTTAATTGTAGAAGCTGCATTTGAGGATATGGAAGTAAAGAAGACCACCTTTGGAGAGCTTGACAAGATTGCTAAGCCTGAGTGCATTTTTGCATCCAATACCTCCAGTCTTTCTATCACTGAGATTGGTAACGGATTGAATCGTCCTATGGTTGGAATGCACTTCTTTAATCCGGCTGATCGTATGAAACTGGTTGAGGTGATTGCAGGTGTTAACACTCCTGAGAACATCGTAGAGACCATTAAGAAGATTTCTGAAGAAATCGGCAAGACTCCCGTACAGGTGAATGAGGCAGCAGGTTTCGTGGTTAACCGTATTCTGATTCCTATGATTAACGAAGCTGCATTCATCAAGATGGAAGGTGTTTCCAATATTGCAGGTATTGATGCGGCTATGAAGCTGGGTGCAAATCATCCCATGGGTCCTTTGGAGCTTGGTGACTTCGTAGGTTTGGATATCTGCCTGGCTATCATGGATGTTTTGTATGCGGAAACCGGCGACAGCAAGTATCGTGCATGCCCTCTTATTCGTAAGATGGTTCGCGGCGGTAATCTTGGTGTTAAGAGCGGCAAGGGCTTCTATGTATACAATGCAGACAGAACAAAGACTCCTGTTGATGAAATCTAAATAGAATGTTTGTGGAGGAAAATGAATCATGGATTTTACTTTGAGCAAAAAGCATGAAATGGCGCGGGCGCTTTTTAGAGAGTTCGCTGAGAAGGAAGTAAAGCCCCTGGCACAGGAGGTTGATGAGACTGAAGAATTCCCCCGTGCGACCGTAGAGAAGATGGCTAAGGCAGGCTTTATGGGAATCCCCGTTCCCAAGGAGTACGGCGGACAGGGATGTGATATTTTAACTTATGCAATGTGTGTTGAGGAGCTTGCAAAGGTTTGTGGTACCACCGCAGTTATTGTATCTGCACATACCTCTCTTTGCTGTGATCCTATTTTAACTTACGGAACTGAGGAGCAGAAGCAGAAGTATCTGCCTGATCTGGCAAGCGGACGTAAGCTGGGCGCATTCGGTCTTACCGAGCCCGGTGCAGGAACCGATGCACAGGGTCAGCAGACCAAGGCTGTGCTGGATGGTGATGAGTGGGTATTAAACGGCTCTAAGATTTTCATTACGAATGGTAAGGAAGCAGAGG
>JAZQFO010000172.1:0-6196 GCA_045539535.1 Acetatifactor sp. | reverse complement strand
GTGGAGGAGAGTCTGAAAGCTGTAGGTATGTATAAGTATCGCAAGTATTCACCTAACAAGCTTTCCGGCGGACAGAAGCAGAGAGTATCTATTGCAGGCGTGCTTGCTATGCATCCCAAATGCATTATTTTAGACGAGCCTACGGCTATGTTGGACCCCAATGGACGTAGGGAGGTTATCAGGGCTGTACGGGCCTTAAACGACGTTGAGAAGGTAACTGTCATACTGATTACCCATTATATGGAGGAAACCATCTATGCGGACCGCGTATTTGTTATGGATAGCGGTTCGGTGGTGATGGAGGGAACGCCCAGAGAAATTTTCTCCCGGGTGGAGGAATTAAAGGCGTTTCGTTTGGATGTGCCCCAGGTAACGCTTTTGGCACATGAACTGACCAGGAGAGGGCTTCAACTTCCCAAGGGCATACTAACCAAGGAAGAATTGGTAGAAGCCATGCAGAAGCAGGGATATTTGTAGAAAGATGTGCTAATCGGAGGAGTAGAATTTGTCAATTATATTGGATCATGTAAATTATATATATGGTGAAGATACGCCCCTTTCCATGCATGCCTTAAAGGATATTTGCCTGCATATTAAGGATGGAGAGTTTGTGGGGATCATCGGCCACACCGGTTCCGGAAAGTCCACATTGATGCAGCATTTAAATGGTTTGGTCAAAGCCACAAGTGGTCATATCTATTATAATGGTCAGGATATTTATGATGATGACTATGATATGAAGACTTTGCGCAGTAAGGTGGGACTGGTGTTTCAGTATCCGGAGCATCAGTTATTTGAAATTGATGTATTTAGTGATGTGTGCTTTGGCCCAAAGAATCTGGGCCTGGACAAAAAAGAGGTGGAGCTTCGTGCCTATGAGGCATTGAAAAAGGTAGGGCTTCCGGATGAGTTGTTCTACCAGTCTCCCTTTGAGCTTTCCGGCGGACAGAAGAGGCGTGTTGCCATTGCAGGTGTGCTGGCCATGAAGCCGGAGGTTTTGATTCTGGATGAGCCCACAGCTGGGCTTGATCCCAAGGGCAGGGATGAGATTCTGGGGCAGGTGAAAAAGCTGCAACAGGAGACAGGAATGACCATTCTTTTGGTTTCCCACAGCATGGAGGATGTGGCAGAATATGTGGACCGCATCATTGTGATGAATCAGGGCAGTGTGCTTTTTGATGATACGCCCAAAGAGGTATTTGCCCATTATAAAGAGCTGGAGGAAGTGGGTCTTGCAGCCCCTCAGGTTACGTATATTTTGAATTCATTAAAAGAAAAAGGCTTGTCTGTAGACCCTTCTGCCACAACCATTACAGAGGCAGCGGACGAGATCATGAAAGCCTTGAAAAAGTAGTTTTGGGTAATTTTTAAGCTAAGGAGCTTTATGTTACGAGATATCACGTTAGGACAATTTTATCAAACTGAATCCTTGATACACAAGCTGGACCCCAGAGTGAAATTATGGGGGACGATTTGTTATATCATTTCTTTATTTTTGTTTACCAATTTTACAGGTTATCTGGTGGCGGCACTATTTCTGGCGCTTGTAATCCGGCTATCCAATGTACCTTTTCGATTTATGGTAAAGGGTATGAAGGGCATTCTGTTTTTGCTGTTAATTACGCTTGGATTTAATCTGTTTCTTACGCCGGGTACGCCGGTGATAAGTATATGGAAGCTGTCCATCACCAAGGAAGGAATTTATGTGGCAGTGACCATGGCAGTTCGTCTGTCATTGCTAATCATCGGTTCTTCGGTAATGACTTTGACCACCACACCCAACAATCTGACAGATGGTATTGAGAAAATGCTTAAGCCTTTGAAGCTGTTTAAAGTGCCGGTACATGAGCTGGCCATGATGATGTCCATCGCACTTCGCTTTATTCCCATTCTTTTGGAGGAGACGGATAAAATCATGAAGGCTCAGATTGCCAGAGGTGCAGATTTTGAAAGTGGTAATTTATTCAAGAGAGCTAAAGCCATGGTTCCCTTGCTGGTGCCTTTGTTTATCTCGGCTTTCCGCAGAGCCAATGACTTGGCGATGGCTATGGAGGCTAGATGCTATAGGGGCGGAGAGGGCCGTACCAAGATGAAGCCCTTGATTTATCATAAGAGGGATTATCTGGCGTATGTAGTGTTGGTGCTTTACCTTGTGGGCAGTGTGTTTGTGGGGAGGCTTGCGTTATGAGTGTAAAAAGAATTCGCCTGACCGTAGCCTACGACGGCACCAACTATCATGGTTGGCAGCTTCAAAATAACGGTATTACCATCGAAAGCGAATTGAACCGCTGTTTATCAGAGCTGTTTGGAGAAGAGATTAAGGTAATCGGTGCCAGCCGTACAGATTCCGGTGTGCATGCGCTTGGAAATATTGCGGTTTTTGATACAACTGCCCGAATGCCGGCAGACAAGGTGTCTTATGCCTTGAATCAACGACTTCCCGAGGATATTCGGATTCAGCGTTCTGAGGAGGTGGCGCCGGACTGGCATCCTCGTCATTGCGACAGTCGTAAGACCTATGAGTACCGCATATACAGAGGACAGTTTCCTATGCCTGTGAAACGCTTATATTCTTATTTTACGTATTATAAGTTGGATGTGGATAGCATGCGAAAAGCGGCAGCTTATCTGGTGGGAGAACACGATTTCAAGAGCTTTTGTCAGGTGGGCGCCCAGGTGGAAAGTACAGTGCGTACCATTATTTCTGCAGAAGTGGAAGAACAGGGTGATGATGTGGTAATCCGTGTCTGCGGCAACGGGTTTCTATATAATATGGTGAGAATTATTGCAGGTACACTTATGGAAGTGGGGCAGGGAAGACGGACTCCTGAGTCCATGGAAGAGGTGATATTAGCCTGTGACAGACAAAAGGCCGGGCCAACGGCTCCGGCACATGGGTTAATGCTGATAAAATATGAATTTCCGGGAGAGTAGCTGTTATGCGGCTATACTCCCGGAAATTTTTGATATTATATGTAAATTAGCGGTTAATAGGCACAGACATCTTCTAAACCGGCCAAATCCTCCAAAGGATTGTTCTGGGCGTTGACATAGTATAGAATTTCTGTATTTTTCAGCGGAGCCAGACTGGTGATATTGTTGTCTGCTACCTCAACCATGTTCAGCCAACGCAGCTTGGATACAAAGTTAATGTCCTCCAATCCGCAATTATTCAGATTCAAAAGTGTAAGATTAGTCAGCTTGGAGATAACCGTGTAGTCTTCGATGAAAACATTGCCGTTCAAGGTCAAATGGTCCATAACTTCATCAAGGTCTGTTAAAGGGCTTAAATCCGAAACATCGGTATTTATCAAAGACAGTTCCCGAAGCATAGGCATATTCTTTAGGAAGGACAAGTCTTTGATACAAGGACCGGTCAGGGACAATTTGGTTAAGGAAGACATACTATTCAGGAAGGAAAAATCCTCTGCGGATGCATAGGTGGTATCCAGCTCCAACGAAGTCAGGGAAGTGAACTGTTCCATTCCGCTCAGGTCCGTGGTGCCCTCCGGCAAACGAAGTGCCAGTGAAGTAATCGTGGAGGGATTCACAAGTTGTGCAGCTTCCCCGGGAGTGGCGGTTGTGGCAAAATGCGTCAGTTTGTCTAAGCCATCCAAGTCACCGGGCATTATCTCTGTATCATAAAGAGTTAAAGACTTCAAATTGTAAAAGGCAGTTAAATCTTTGGGGTCTAAGTAAGTACAGTCAGAGTAAACATAGCCATTTCCCATGCCGGCATCATAGCAGGCAAAGTAGCATCCGTCTGTGTTTTTCTCGATTTCCAATCTACTGATGCTTCCGTATTTGCCCTTGGATACATACTCAGGATATTCTGTTTCAAACATTACTTTTATCAAAAAGGTTCCAAAGGATTCTGTCTCTGTTTGGGTAGATTCGGGAAATTCAGGTAATTCAGGGATTTCCGGAATCTCCGGTATGGTAACATTCAAATCCTCCAAGTCCAGATTGTTGATGATTTCGTCCACATCAACGGAAGGGACGGGGTCTATCAGATCCGAGGAAATTTCCACTTCAGGTTTGTTCCGGCCACTGTTTTGAGAAAACAGTTCATTGAATAAGTCCGGAATAAAACCTAAGAAGCCGCATATGAAGGGACATAAAAAGATTATCAGGTAAACAATAATAATGATTTTAACCAATTTACCGGCGCCTCTTACTTTGACAATGGTCTGAGGAGCGGAGTGTTCGGTCGTAACCGAGGTGGGAGTATAGTTTGTCTGCTGTGAACTTGTAGTTTGGTTTGTATATGTGGTATAATTAGGCTCGTGTGTATGGGAGGTATCGAATAAATTCTCCAAATCACGGCTGTGGTCACAGTATTTATAGCCACACTCGGGGCAGGTAAGTACTTTTTTAATCCTGCGCATCCGGGTATAACAGACCGGGCAGGTGTTCTTATCATTATCACTCATGGTATCATCCTTTCTGAAGCGTTTTGTGCTATTGAGGATAGTATATCATATGGATAGAAAAAATGCACGAAATATTGATTTTGACTCTTGACATTGGCCCTCTGGTATCATATAATATACAACTGTGACAGTGTTTAGAAATGCGGAGTCAAAGCCCCGACGACGCGTTTTAAATAAGGAACTACATTGCATCAGAAACTGTTTTGTAATCCCATGTAAGGTGGCCGGACATCTGCCGAGCGTGAGTGACCAAGACAAAATTGCAAAAGTATTATGGAGGAAACATCATGAAAACATTTATGGCTAGCCCGGCTACAATCGATAGAAAATGGTATGTAGTAGACGCTACTGGCATGACCCTGGGCCGTTTGGCTTCTGAGGTTGCAAAGGTTTTAAGAGGTAAGAACAAGCCTGTATTTACCCCTCACATCGATACCGGTGATTACGTTATCGTTATCAACGCTGAGAAGATTCAGGTAACCGGTAAGAAGATGGATCAGAAGATTTACTATCATCACTCTGATTACGTAGGTGGTATGAAAGAGACCACTCTGAAGGATAAGCTTGCTAAGAAGCCTGAAGAGGTTATCGAGCTGGCAGTTAAGGGTATGCTTCCCAAGGGACCTTTAGGAAGACAGATGTACACCAAGTTGCACGTATATGCAGGACCTGAGCACAATCATGCTGCACAGAAGCCTGAAGTGCTGACATTCTAAAGGACTGGAAGGAGGAGAATAAATCATGGCTAAGACAGAGAGATACTACGGTACAGGTAGAAGAAAGAAAGCAATTGCCAGAGTATATCTGGTACCCGGCAAGGGCAACGTAACCATCAACAAGAGAGACATGGACGACTACTTTGGTCTTGAGACTCTGAAGGTTATCGTTCGTCAGCCCCTGGTTGCTACCGAGACCGTTGAGAAGTTTGATGTAATCGTAAACGTTAAGGGTGGTGGATACACCGGCCAGGCTGGTGCTGTAAGACACGGCATCGCTAGAGCACTGCTTCAGGCAGATGGCGACTTCAGACCCGTTCTGAAGAAGGCTGGCTTCCTGACCAGAGACCCTCGTATGAAGGAAAGAAAGAAATACGGTCTGAAGGCAGCACGTCGTGCACCTCAGTTCTCCAAGAGATAATCTGCGCGTTGGCAATGAGCCATGCGCCGGAAATGTGGAAAGTCCCGCTTCGTGCTTGCACGAGGGTGGGACTTTTTATATTTTACGGCATAGGGCGAAGCCCGCGACCGAACAACGAAGTTGTGAGGTTGGCATGGTGCTAAAAACATCGGCATGTGTCGCCAGCGCGACATAAGCAAGATGCTTTGCGTCTGCGAATGTGCAACGCTTATACCCTCAGAAGCAATTGCGTGACACACCTCTGATTATTATCTGTGAAAAACCTGTAAATAAGCGGATGTTAATATGCGTTGCTTGTGGCAACGGCTCTTTGGGATATAGAATTGAGCCATCAAAACAAGGAGGCACAGATTATGCTTAATGAAAACATCAAACGAATGAGAAAGTCAAAGGGGCTATCGCAAGAAGAACTTGCAATTAAGCTGAATGTAGTAAGACAGACTGTATCAAAATGGGAGAATGGTATGTCAGTTCCGGACTCCAGTATGCTGATTATGTTGGCGGATGAGTTGGATACTACGGTAAGTGAATTGCTTGGAGCACCTATAGCAGAACCGACTACCGATGATTTAAAGACCATTTCTGAAAAATTGGAAGTAATTAATTTGCAGCTTGCAAAAAGAAGT
>JAZQFO010000171.1:0-8455 GCA_045539535.1 Acetatifactor sp. | reverse complement strand
GTATTGTCGGTTTTGGCAGCGTTTACAGGATACTATTTTGTGGCGGGCAGGGATGCTTTTGAGCTTGAACGCATAAAGGGTAATGCAGTGGCGGTGCTGCTTGCTTTGTTATGTTTTGTCGTGGAGCTTGTATGTCAGCATGTGTTTTTTGCCAGATTTGCTGTGGCCGGAGCGGGAATGGTATGGCTGTTGTCTGATTTGTTTACAAATCGGGATTTAAGTCATATGAATGTGGTTTTTATTGTGTTATATATTGTAATTGCATATGTGGAGTGGACAGAGAGGTATTGGGAGAAGCAAAAAATCATCGGCAAACGCCATTACATGGTACGGATTATGCCGTTTTTGGTTTGTTATCTGATACTAATGACGGTAATGTCTGCTCCTGATGAGCCCTATGATTGGAAATTTTTGAAGGATGCTTATGCTAAAGTACGTCAGGTGATTCTGGATATCAGCCGCAATGTAATCAATGGTGATCGAGAAGATTTTGCATATGGAAACAGTGGGTTTGATGGAGAGAGTAGCCTGCTTGGTCAGATTAAGGATGATGACCAGACGCTGATGACTATACGTGGTCAGGCGGGTTTGAAAACCAATGTGTATCTGATGGGAAAGGTCTATGATACCTTTACAGGCAAGGGATGGGAGTCTACGGATGAGTCTGTAGTAGATGACAGGCAGCTGGATGGTTTAGAGACTTTATATGCCGTAAGAGCCTATGATCCGTCGGGAGAGGAGAAGTATCTGGAACGTACCGGTTTGTATATATGGTATGATGACTTTCGGACAAGCTATCTGTTTGCACCGCTAAAAACGGTGCGCATGCAGGATTTAGAGCATATTAGATACGCAGCGGCGGGCGGAAATTATGTTTTTGATGAAAAGCAAGGATATGGCTTGGAATACAGTATGACTTTTATGCAGCTGAATGTGGATCATCCTGTTTTTTATGAGTTTTTGGAACAGGAACATGTTCCTGATGAAGCAATTTTTGAGCAGGTACAGATGGAGCGTCTAAAGGAGATTAAGTACTCTGCGGAGGATCTTGAGGCTCATAGACAGCATGTTGCGTCAGTTTATGGAACGGACTGTGTAATCTCAGAGGAGGTTAGACAATGGATTGCACGGAATACAAAGGATGCAGCTACGGATATTCAAAGGTTAAAGGCTATAGAGGCTGCTCTTTTGCAGATGGAATACACACAAACACCCGGTGCATTGCCGAAAAATATAGATTCGGAAGGTGAATTTTTGGATTATTTTCTGCTGGAGAGTAAGCAAGGGTATTGTGTGTATTATGCCACGGCGTTTGTATTACTGGCAAGGGCGGAGGGGCTTCCTGCCCGTTATGTGGAAGGATTCTGCGTACCTGTTCCGGGCAGATACAATGTGCCGGTGAAATCCAATATGGCTCATGCGTGGCCTGAGGTTTACATAGAGGGGGTAGGGTGGATTCCCTTTGAGCCCACTCCGGGATATGAAACAGTCCGATATACACCGTGGGAGATTACCTCAAAACAGCTTGCTTTGGGTAATGATAAGGAGCACTCCTTGAAGGAAGATATCCCGGAAGAACAGGAAACGGAAGAAGAGGAAACTCCTATTCCGGAGGAGCAGGAGGAAGCAGTTGACTTTGCCGGTGTATGGCCTGTTGTAGGGTTGACGGTTATAGTAGCGCTTCTTTTGGCTGTGCTTTTGTGGTGGATTGAGGTATTGCTTCGATTGAGACGTATGAAGCGCAGCAACATGGATACACGGTTTCTTCTGCTGGTGCAAATGAATATGCGTCTTCTGGGGTATCTGGGTTACGAACGCAAGGAATGTGAAACCTTGGCAGAGCTTCAAAAGCGTGCATGGGCCATTATGGACAGTGAGGAAGGAGAAAAGCCGGAATTTTTATTTTTACAGTATTATCAGGAGTATTTGTATGGCCAATATCCGATAACAGAATCTATGGTGGAAACTGTATTACAGGAGAAGGTTTATTTGTTACAGCTTCTTAAAAAGTGGAAGCCTGCTATGTATTTTTACTGTAAATTAAAAGCATACTGATAAAAAGTGTGCAAAAGCACTGATTTTTTGAAATTTTATATGGCGTGAAAGGGCGATTTTTGGTATAATATCTTCTGTAAAAAATTCCGAAAGGAAAAACTTGCTAAGGGCGATTGAAAATGGTCAAAAGAAAATTTGTCAGTACACGTCTTTTGGAAAACGGAATGAGAATCGATCAGGCCATTGTTGATGGTTCCGGGCGGGCACTTATTGCAAAAGGAGCATATCTGGATGATTTCCAGATTGATTATCTCCAGACCAGAGGAGTTAATGGGGTATATATCCGAGAGGGTGAAGAAGACCCGGAGGAGATTGTAATCCCGTTGTATACTCAAGAGGTAATTGCAAAGACCCGCGTGGAGGATAGGACCAAAGTGCGCCTTTCGGAGAGCGTTCGTCAGAGAGTGGGCGAAGGCATCCAGTACTTGTACAGCAATACGAATGAGAGCAGCTTTGCAGAGGCTACCAACAATATTACCAATGAGTTGATGAATGCTATTTTTGAAAATGATGCCATTGCCGTGGATGTGGGTATGCTGCAGGTAAGTGATGAGTATACTTTCAAACATAGTGTGGATGTGGCCACAATGGCGATGGTTATCGGCAAGCAGTACGGACTGAACAAGGATGCCATCCGGGATATCGGAATTTCCGGGCTTCTTCATGATGTGGGCAAGTCTAAGATTCCCAATGAGATTCTAAATAAGCCGGGCAGGTTGGATGATGACGAATTTGCGCTTATGAAGCAGCACTCCCTTTTTGGGTTTCAGATTCTGAAGGAGAAAAATGAATTCTCAGATGCTATTATGCGTGGTGTTTTACAACATCATGAAAAGATAAACGGTTCCGGCTATCCTATGGGTGTAGAATATGACAAGATACATCCTTACGCCCGAATTATATCTGTGGCAGATATTTACGATGCACTTGTGACGGACAGACCGTACAAAAGTGCGTTTTCCAAGCGTGATGCTGTAGAGATGATTATGGCCATGACCCAGGAGCTTGATATGAAGTCTATGACCAGCTTTTTGGAGTCTGTGATTTTATATTCTGTGGATAGCATTGTACAGTTGTCTAACGGAGAGAAGGCTAAAGTGGTGGAAAATGTGCCTAAATATCCGTTAAGACCCAAGGTAGTAGGTATCCAGTCTGGTAAGGTGTATGACTTGGCGGGAGATTTAAAGTGCGCAAGCATTATTATCCTTTAGAGTTTGTTGTATAAAGTTCAAATTAAAGTTGGTATGAAATGGAAACAGTAATTGAAAAGTTTTTAAGATATGTGCAGGTGGATACCCAATCTTGCGAGGAATCCTTGGCTACACCGAGTACAGCAAAACAGCATAAATTGGCTGAAATGCTGGTACAGGAACTTGAGACTATGGGAGCATTGGAGATTGTGTATGACAGGGAACATTGTTATGTATATGCCTCGGTGCCTGCAACGCCCGGCTGTGAAAACAGACCGGTTTTAGGATTTATTGCACATATGGATACCTCTCCGGCTGTATCCGGAGAGCATGTAAAACCCCGCATTGTAAGCAATTATGATGGCGGGGATATTGTGTTGAATGAAGCATTGAACATTGTCATGTCCGCAGATGAATTTCCGGCGCTTTCTAAGCTTGACGGGAAAGATTTGATTGTCACAGATGGGACAACTTTGCTTGGTGCAGATGACAAAGCGGGCATTGCGGAAATCATGGCTATGGCCGAATACTTAACAGGTCATCCCGAATGTAAACATGGCAAGATTCGGTTGGGATTTACACCGGACGAAGAGATTGGACGGGGCGCAGATTATTTTGATGTAAAGCTTTTTGGCGCAGATTATGCTTACACGGTGGACGGTGGTCCTTTGGGTGAGTTGGAGTATGAGAATTTCAATGCGGCCGGCGCAAAATTGATTGTTCGTGGCAGAAGTGTACATCCCGGCGATGCCAAGGGCAAGATGAAAAATGCAATTTTGATAGCGCAGGAATTTCAAAGTCTGCTGCCTGTGGAGCAAAATCCCATGTATACAGAAGGGTACGAGGGATTTTATCATGTGGACAGCTTTCAGGGAACGGTGGAGGAGGCTACAGCGGAGTATCTGATCCGTGACCATGACAGGGATTTGTTTGAGAAAAAGAAGCGAATCTTTATGGAATGCGCAGATTTTTTAAACCGAAAGTACGGAACTGATACCGTGGTTGTGAAGCTGCAGGATTCGTATTATAATATGCGGGAGATGATAGTGCCTCATATGCATTTGATTGACAATGCGTCCATTGTTATGAAGGAGCTTGGCATTGAGCCTAAAATCAGTCCCATTCGGGGAGGTACGGATGGTGCCAGATTATCCTTTATGGGGCTTCCCTGCCCGAATTTGTGTACCGGGGGAGAGAATTTTCATGGCAGGTATGAATTTGCCTGTGTACAGTCTATGGAGCTGATAACAAAGCTTTTGACAGGCCTTGCTTTAAAATACGGAGAGGATTAATGACAGTGAATAAAGAGATGATAGAAAAACAGGATTTACCGGCAAACGAAACGGACCGTCAGTTTTATTTTATGGAAAAGGCAGCCGCTTATGTGAAGGCTCTTGCAGATAAACTGGGAAGAAAGCCCACCTGCTGCGTGACCACCTTTGGTTGTCAGATGAATGCCAGAGACTCAGAGAAGCTTGTGGGTATTCTCTTGAAGGTTGGATACGAGATTACTTTGGATGAAAATGCGGACTTTGTGATTTTTAACACTTGTACGGTAAGAGATAATGCCAATCAGCGTGTCTATGGTCGATTGGGTGAATTAAAAGGCTTTAAACGCAAAAATCCGGATATGAAAATTGCTCTTTGCGGATGCATGATGCAGGAGCCATCCGTGATTGAGAAGATTAAGAGTAGTTATCGATTTGTGGATTTACTGTTTGGCACCCATAATATCTTCCGGTTTGCAGAGCTTTTATGTGCATTATTTGAACAGGATGGCATGGTAATCGATATCTGGGAGGGCACAGAGGAGATCGTGGAGGATTTGCCCGTGGAGCGCAAGTATCCTTTCAAATCCGGTATCAATATTATGTTTGGCTGCAACAATTTTTGCAGCTATTGCATTGTACCTTATGTGCGCGGAAGAGAGCGAAGCCGTGAGCCCAAGGATATTATTCGTGAGATAGAAAATTTGGTGGCAGATGGTGTGGTGGAGATCATGCTTTTGGGCCAGAATGTAAATTCCTACGGCAAAAATCTGGAACAGCCTATGACCTTTGCGGAGCTTCTGCAAGAGATTGAGAAGATTGAAGGTCTTCGCCGAATTCGTTTCATGACCTCCCATCCCAAGGATTTGTCCGATGAATTAATTCAGGTGATGAAGGAATCCAAGAAAATCTGCAGACATCTGCATCTGCCCCTGCAGGCCGGTTCTACAGAGATTTTGAAGGTTATGAATCGAAGATATACTAAGGAGCAATACTTGGCACTGGCTGAGAAAATCCGCAAGGAGATTCCCGATATGGCCATTACAACGGATATTATCGTGGGATTCCCCGGGGAGACCAAGGAAGATGTGGATGAAACCATTGATGTGATTAAGAAAGTACAGTACGACAATGCCTTTACTTTTATCTATTCCAAGCGTACGGGTACGCCTGCTGCCGCTATGGAGCAGGTGCCGGAAGATTTGGTAAAGGAGAATTTTGACCGGGTGTTGAAAACGGTACAGGAAACTGCCAGAGAGCGCGTCAGCCGCTATGAAGGCATGGTGATGGATGCTTTGGTGGAAGAGGTCAATGAGAATGATGCCAGTCTTGTAACCGGGCGCTTGTCCAATAATACCTTGGTACATTTTCCCGGAGATGCTTCTTTGGTGGGTAAAATTGTAGATGTTTCGCTGGATGAATGCCATGGATTTTATTATATGGGGCATATGGTGTAGATGATTATAATCAGGAGGAAGAATATATGGATGCAATGCAGAATTTATTAACCAGAAGAAGTATTAAGAAATATAAATCTGATATGGTGCCGGAAGAGATAATAGCCCGGATTTTAGAGGCGGGTACCTATGCAGCTACCGGTAGAAATCTGCAGTCTCCGATTATTCTGGCAGTTACCAACAAGGAGCTTCGGGACAGACTTTCCAAGATGAATGCAGAGATTATGGGTAGCACTGCGGATCCCTTTTATGGCGCGCCTGTGGTGTTAGTGGTTCTTGCAGATAAGAATGTGAATACCCATGTGTACGACGGAAGTCTGGTGATGGGTAATCTGATGCTGGCGGCTCATGCAGAGGGGCTTGGCAGCTGCTGGATTCACCGTGCCAAGGAAGAGTTTGATTCTGAAGAAGGAAAGGCAATTTTAAAAGAGCTTGGCATTGAGGGTGAGTACGAGGGAATCGGCCACTGTGTGCTGGGCTATCCTGATTGCGAAATGCCTGCTGTCAGGGAGCGCAAGATGAACTATGTGTATTGGGCGCGATAATTATAAGATTTTTGTGAGCTAGGGAAAAATATGTTATTTGTGTCAATTTTTGTTTTGTCTGCTACAATATATCTTTATTTTGATTTATTTAAGAAAGTGGGAAAAGATCCTTTTCATGCGTTTATACCAATATTGAGTTTTCGAACATTGTGCTCTGTGGTTGAGGCGATGTGGTCTTTTTATATCTATGTTGTAGCGTTTGTTGGTATAGTTATAACGGCGTTATTGACTATGCTGGCATTGTGTGATGTGTCATTTGGTGCGTCATTTTGTCTTGTGGTACTATTGCTTGTAAAAATATTTATTTACATACGACTATATTTAAAAAAAATATATGATATTAAAGGGGTCGTATTGTTGATTGTTCTTGATATATGGCGGATTTTAGTGCTATAAGAGTATATTATTTAATAGAACAGGAGTAGAAAAACGTGGCTGAATTAACTCCCATGATGCAACAATATATGGAAACCAAGAAGCAGTGTCCGGATTGTATTCTTTTTTACCGTCTGGGCGATTTCTATGAGATGTTTTTTGATGATGCGCTGACGGTTTCTAAAGAATTGGAGCTGACTCTTACAGGCAGAAGCTGTGGTCAGGAGGAGCGTGCGCCCATGTGCGGTGTGCCCTATCATTCTGTTGAAGGATATTTGACCAAGTTGGTCAGCAAGGGCTATAAGGTGGCCATCTGTGAGCAGGTGGAGGACCCCAAGCTTGCAAAAGGCCTGGTAAAACGTGACATTGTGCGTATTGTTACTCCCGGTACCAATCTGAATATGCAGTCTTTAGAGGAGTCTAAAAATAATTTCCTCATGTGTATTGCTTATATGCAGAATGGCATCGGCATCTCAGCGGCAGATGTAACCACCGGTGATTATTATGTGACAGAAGTAGAAGATTTGCGCAAGCTTATGGACGAGCTGATGAAATATCAGCCCTCGGAAATTGTTTGCAATGATGCGTTTTTAATGAGTGGTGTGGATGTGGCAGATTTGCGGGGAAGACTTCATATTTCCGTAAATGCTCTGGAGCCCCATGTGTTTGATGATGAGGGCTGCAAGAAAGCCTTGATGAAACATTTTAAAGTGAATACCTTGATTGGACTTGGTATAGAGGATTTTCCTTCCGGCCTTTTGGCGGCAGGTGCTCTTTTGCAGTATTTGTATGAGACACAGAAGAGTGGGTTGGAACATTTTACGCATATTTCGCCTTATCTTACCAGTAAATATATGCTTTTGGACAGCTCCACAAGAAGAAATCTGGAGCTTACGGAGACCTTGCGTGAAAAACAAAAAAGAGGGTCCTTGCTTTGGGTGCTGGATAAGACCAAGACGGCCATGGGAGGACGTACGCTTCGAAGCTACATAGAGCAGCCCTTGATTGATAAAGGGGAGATGGAAAAGCGTCTGGATGCAGTGGAGGAGCTGAATAAGGACAGCGTGTCCAGAGATGAAATCAGAGAATATCTGAATCCTATTTATGATTTGGAGCGTCTGTTGTCCAAGGTGACTTACAAGACTGCCAATCCCAGGGATTTGATTGCTTTTCGCAATTCCTTGGAGATGGTGCCCCATATTAAGACGGTGCTTTCTGCTTTTTCCAAAGAGGCACTTTGTGAAATACGGGAGCAGATAGATGGTCTGGAGGATATTTACCAGCTGATCTTACAGTCCATCGAAGAGGAGCCGCCTATTACCATTAGGGAGGGAGGAATTGTCCGGGACGGATTTGATGAGACCATTGATATGCTTCGAAGCGCCAAGCGGGACGGCAAGCAGTGGCTGGCTGAGCTGGAGGAGCAGGACAGAGAGCGCACCGGTATCAAAAATTTGAAAATTAAGTACAACAAGGTGTTCGGCTATTATTTCGAGGTAACCAATTCCTATAGGGATTTGGTGCCCGAGGACTATATCAGAAAGCAGACCCTTGCCAATGCAGAG
>JAZQFO010000170.1:0-16797 GCA_045539535.1 Acetatifactor sp. | reverse complement strand
AAGAGAGGGTGTCAAGTATTTTTTCTTGACACCCTACATTTTTATTTATTCGAACCATATCAACTTTTCTACAGCTTCTCTTCCGCATCCTCCACCGACTCATAACCATACAACTTAGCCGTATTGCTCATGGTCTCATATGCCAGATTCTTACCCTCCTTTAGCAGCTGTGCAACGAATCTGCCATACAGCACAAATGTCTCTTCTCCATAAGTTCCAATTTCTCCTCTTAAATAAGTCTCATAAGAAGTATTGAATTCGTTATCCTCGTAGGTATGGATGCTTCTGGCATTTTCGGCCATCTTGGGAAACTTCCCCGCAAACTCCTCCATCCAGGACACCTGGATTTTCACAATTTCTTCGGTAATGCGCTCGCGTTCTTCGCTGCGCACCGGCAGCTTCCCCTTAAGCTCGGCGTATTTTTCAGGCGCTGTACTCTTCATCATACGGGCGTATTTTTCAGTAATCAGGTTCCATCCCCTTTCATCCGCTTCCAGCAAATCCTGATAATAGCTCTGCAAAAGCTCCTCCGTCCAGGTTAAGTACTGACTTTTCCGCATAATCCGAAAGGTTCCGTAATTATTTTGACAGCTTGCCCGCCCACCTTCATTCTCAACCTTGTCAAACTGTTTCCATTCCAGCTCTACGATCTTATCAACCACCTGTTTTTCTCCTTCCAGAATCTGTCCAATGTAGTTTTCCAAAAATACATCTGTTCCCTTCACAAGCCTCTTTGCCTTTAATTCTTCCAAAAGTACCCGAGCCAGAGTCTCCAGCAACACCACACATTTATCATCTGTATTAAGCTGTGATGAACTGTAACGCTTATGCTCCCATGCTTTTTTCTGGCACGGAACCAAAGACAGCTCCTCGCAAATCCATAAAACATCCCGCATCTGCCCTGACTGCTCCAAGCCCTTGCGTTTCCATTTATAGTAGGGCGCATATTTTTTACACAGCACATAGGCAATATCCATGGCACTTTCTATGGCTTTGCCGATGCACAGCCCGGCGGTTAAATAGTCCCCTCTGGCCATCATTCTGGCATAGTTGGCCTGACCGTACTGGGAGAACTCGTGCAAATAATTGGCCAGCTTTTTCCGCCAAAACGGCTCCGGATAATAGGCTAAAAGCTCCTTTCTCTTGGAAGTAAACAGTCCTAAGTCATCTCTAAAAACTTCTCCGTTTACCTTTTCAGAAAGTTTGCATTCCTCGTCACAACGGTAAAATTCATTTATACCAAACACGCCACGCCGGCTTCCCAGGCGTGCTGAATCACCTATCGTATGCTCTGAAATCAGCTTTTCGGAAATCAGCCGTTCCCAAATCAGCTTTTCATAGGCCTCCTGCAATTTGCCGCCGATTGCCTCCATATCTTCATCCGTAAGCCACATACAAAAGCCCACACCATAATCATGGTCTGTGGAAATCTCATCATCAAAGCCAAAGCAATCCGATCCTTCTCCAACCATCCCCACTGCAATTCCGGCTTCGTATCCCGGGAACAGGGCATGAATCATCTTTTTACCATACTTTTCATAAAAGTCCCGGCTACGTTCCAGATTACTTTGCCATGTATCAGTAGCATCCAGCATGGCCTCCGCCTGATCATACTTGACCACCACACGGTCATAAAATTCCGTTTTGCCGGTATGAATCAAAATCTCCACAAGTCCCTTGCGATAGGAATTCTTCGCCTCTTTCCATTGATTTCTATGCGCATGATAATCGCCCATGGAAACCAAGGCCGCACCATAGTGAAAGTCCCGTTCCCCGTCTGCAACAAATACCGCTATGGCGTCATTCAGATAATCATAGCCTTTTTGCAAAGCTTCTTCTGTTTGCAAACCAAACAAGGAATTGGCCAAATTGGTCTTTGTGATGGCTACCTTAATCTCTCCATCGGGAATCTGCTGGATTAATGCCAATGCTTTTTCAAGCATCTTTGCAGACTTTGCATATTCTTGTTGCTCCTGGTACAAAAGCCCCCAGTTGTTGTACATGCTGGCCCACAAATAATCCCCCTTATCCAGATAGGATTCGTAGGTCTTTTCGATTGCCAAAAACGCTTCCTGGGCAGCGTCCCACAGCCCGAATGCACGATAGGCATTGGCTATATTTTGCATGGAGGTAGCATAGTCCTTGGTGCCTTCCAATTCCATGCGCGCCATAAGATTTTTCAGCTGTTCACAATAGGCAAGGGCCTTCTCTTTTTGGGAAGTGTCCCTGCACAGACCGATCATCTCGTTCAACAACGTAATGATGGCGGCATCATCCCGTTCTTCCACCGCCTCACATATCTTTTGGTATAAATAAGCTTCAATCTCTGTCAGGGTAGTATTTCCAAACAAACCATCATATTCTGCCAATACTTGATTTATATTCATTGTACATCCATGCCCCCAAATATGTTTTACAGTTTCTCACTAAACAGATTCTTATATCCTTCTCCGTAAATCTCCGTTGCGCTTGATACAATCATAAATGCCATGGGATCTTCTTCCTTTACAATCTCCTCCACCTTAGGGGACAAGGTCTTTCTGCAAACACACATAATCACGCTCTTCTCCTTGCCGCTGTAGGCGCCACTGGCATCCATATGGGTTACACCCAGCTCAAGCTCCTCCAAAAGTCGCTTGGTGATAGGTTCAAAATTGTCACTGATAATGTAGATAAGCTTGGCGCCATCCCTTCCGTACAACACCACATCCAATACAGTAGAGCTGGTAAATACCGCCACGCCGGCATATAAAGCCAGTTCAATATTGCGGAACAAAATTGCAGAGGCAACCACCACCGCCGCATCCATAGCCAGATACAATGCTCCGGTCTTTAAATGAGGCATCTTAAGTCTCAACAGCTTAATAATAATATCAATACCGCCTGTGGTGCCGCCTGCCCGGAATACCAGACCCACACCGGTAGCCAGCACAGCGCCGCCTACTACTGCCGCCAACACCAAATCGTCTGTAATGGGCCCATATTCCGCCAGCACATTGGTACACAGTGAAGTTACCGCAATACAATACAAAGTGGACAATATAAACCGCACGCCAAATCGCCAAGTGCCAATCAGCAAAATCGGTATATTTAAAAGCAGAATCAATGTACCGGTCTCTATATTGGTTATTCGATTCAATATAATCGATATACCAGTAACACCACCCGGTGCCAAAGAATTGGGGTCCAAAAACAGACTGATACCGGCTGCATAAATAACTGCACCTATGGTCATCAGAAGATAATCAAGAGCTCTTTTCACGGGGGTTTTCTTCTCAATATAACGATTTTCACGAGCCTTTGCTTTGGCAGCTGCTTCTTTTACATTACTCATGTCACTCCTCCTGTATCACACAAAAAAGGAACCCTATAGTTTAAATATACTACAAGGTTCCCCATTTTGCCATAAAATATTAGATATTGGTACGTACCAGTTTCGGACGATAGCCTTCCTTCTCCAAAGCAGACAAAATCTCTGCCTTATGGTCGGTACCGAACGCCTCCAAGGTAATGCGAAGCTCCACAGCAGCATTACGGTTGATGGATACAAACTGGTTGTGCTCCAGCTTAATAACATTACCGCTAACACCTGCAATAATACCGGATACTCTGCAAAGCTCACCGGGCTTGTCAGGAAGCAATACAGATACGGTAAAGATTCTGTCTCTCATAATCAGACCCTGCTGAACCACTGAGGACATGGTAATCACATCCATGTTACCGCCGCTCAAAATAGAAACAATCTTCTTATCCTTTACATTTAACTGCTTCAGCGCAGCTACGGTAAGAAGGCCGGAGTTCTCCACTACCATCTTGTGGTTCTCTACCATATCCAAGAAGGTAACTACCAAATCCTGATCCTCTACAGTTATAATATCATCCAGATTCTCCTGCAGATAAGGGAACAGCTTGGCACCGGGAGTCTTCACTGCAGTACCGTCTGCAATGGTATTCACACCGGGAAGGGTTGTTACCTCACCCTTTTTGATGGATTCCTGCAAACAGTTTGCACCGGCAGGCTCCACACCGATTACCTTAATCTTGGGATTTAAAAGCTTTGCAAGGGTAGAAACGCCTGTGGCCAGTCCGCCACCACCGATGGGCACTAAAATGTAGTCCACCAAAGGAAGCTCTTTAAAAATCTCCATGGCAATGGTTCCCTGACCGGTTGCCACAGTCAAATCATCAAAGGGATGGATAAAGGTGTAGCCGTGCTTTTCGGAAAGCTCAATTGCATGGGCACATGCCTCATCATACACATCTCCATACAATACAACCTCTGCGCCATAACTCTTGGTACGATTTACCTTCATAAGAGGTGTAGTGGTAGGCATTACCACCGTAGCCTTCACACCATAGCACTGGGCTGCATAAGCCACACCCTGGGCATGGTTGCCTGCAGATGCAGTAATAATACCCTTTGCTCTCTCTTCCTGAGTCAGAGTGCTGGTCTTATAATAAGCACCTCTAAGCTTATAAGCACCTGTAAACTGCATATTTTCAGGTTTTAAATAGACACGGTTGCCTGTCTGTTTGCTGAAGTAATCGCTGTAGACCAACTTGGTCTCGGAGGTTACTTTTTTTACGACTTCACTGGCTTCTTCAAATTTGGCCAATGTTAACATTTGTTCTTCCATTACTCTTCCTCCATATCCACATCAAATAATGCATTTACAAACTCATCAGAATTAAACTTCTGTAAATCATCGATACTCTCGCCCACACCAATATATTTTACCGGCACATTCAGCTCTGACTGGATTGCCACCGCAATACCGCCCTTGGCCGTGCCGTCCATCTTGGTCAATACAATACCGGTAAGCTGTGCCACATCGCCAAACTCTCTGGCCTGTACCAATGCGTTCTGTCCGGTGGTTCCGTCCAACACAATCAAATTTTCTCTGTGTGCATTGGGAAATTCTCTGTCGATAATACGGTTCATCTTACGAAGCTCTTCCATCAAATTCTTCTTGTTGTGAAGTCTGCCTGCCGTATCAATCAAAAGTACATCCACACCTCTGGCCTTGGCTGCACTTACCGCATCATAAACCACACTGGCAGGATCAGCACCCTCAACACCGCCGATCATAGGCACATCTGCTCTTCTGGCCCACTCAGCCAGCTGATCACCAGCAGCCGCGCGGAAAGTATCCGCCGCCGCAATCAGCACCTTGCGTCCCTGGCTCTTCATCTTACCGGCAAGCTTACCTACTGTGGTGGTCTTGCCCACACCATTTACACCGATAACCATAACAATACTCTGCTGGTGTTCAAAATCATACGCAGTCTCATCCACCTGCATCTGTTCACGGATACCGTCAATCAGAAGCTGCTTACAATCAGAAGGCTCCTTGATATGCTGCTCTTTTACCTGCTTTCTCAATTTGGTAATAATGGCATCCGTAGCCTTAACACCCAAATCGCCCATGATCAGGATTTCTTCCAATTCCTCATAGAAATCGTCGTCAATGGACGAAAAGCCACTGAATACATTATCAATACCCTTTACAATATTTTCGCGGGTTTTGTTAAGCCCTTCTTTTAGCCGGGCAAAAAAGCCTTTCTTTTCTTCACTCATAACAACCCTCATTCCCCACTGTTAGTCATCCAGTTCCTTGTCAATCAGATTTACTCTTACCAGAGTGGATACACCCTTCTCCTGCATGGTAATACCATAGAGACGGTCCACCTGCTCCATGGTACCTCTTCTGTGGGTAATAACAATAAACTGTGTATTCTTGGTCAACTTATGTAAATATTTTGCAAATCGTCCTACGTTGGAATCGTCCAACGCTGCCTCAATCTCGTCAAGCAGACAGAAAGGTGAGGGCTTCAAATTCTGTATTGCAAAAAGCAGTGCAATGGCTGTAAGCGCTTTCTCTCCACCGGACAACTGCATCATATTCTGCAGTTTCTTGCCGGGGGGCTGTGCAATAATACGTACACCTGCCTCAAGGATATCTTCCTCCTCCATCAGCTCCAGTGTACCCTTACCACCGCCGAACAGCTCCTTAAACACCTTGTCAAACTCTCTGGTAATATCCGCAAATTTCTCCGTAAACTGCTTACGCATTGCAGTATCCAGTTCTTCAATGATTCCCTGCAAGGTTTCTGCGGCCTCCACCAGATCATCATGCTGGGTCTTCATAAAGGTATAACGTTCCATCAGATTCTTGTAGTCCTCGATGGCGTTAACATTTACATCTCCCAAACGCTTGATGGCATCCTTAAGCTCTGCCACATCACGCTTCATAACGGTAAGATCCGTCATCTCTTCATTGCGCATAGTACCTGCATCCGTCAGAGTAATCTCATACTCATCCCACATGTAGTTAATCTTGGCAGTAATGGTCTCTTCCAATTTTTCCCTCTGGGCATTCAGACGGTATACTTCCTTGTCCAGTGCGTTCATGCGCTGGGAGAGCTCCTCACGGCTGTTAAAGAAATTCTTCTGTGTAGCCGTCAACTCTTCTCTGCGAGTCACTTCCTCTTTCAGCTTCTGTTCAGATTCATTCTGTGCATCGTAGGAAGCCGTAATGGTCTGCTGAATGGACTGGATATTCGCCTCTTTCTCCTCCACAGCCTTCTCATTGTCAGAAAGTGCCTGCAAAATCTCATCAAGCTCTGCCTGATAACGCTCCAGTTCTGCATTGATACGATCCACATTGGTCTGCTGGAAATTCTGGGTCTGTAGCATCTTCTCCACCTTCAAATCCCATTCAGCAACCTGGGCAGCCGCTTCAGTCTCCTGTAGGCGCTTCTCCTCCACATCCTTCTGGAGCTTTACAATCTCCTCCTGAGTGGTTTTCTCCAGATTCTCGCTGTCGGTCAGTTCCTTGCGGACAGATTCTTTATTGTTCTGAATATCCAGAATCTGGGTGTCGATATCACGCTCTTCCTGACGCAGACTCTGTGCACCCTCCAGCTCCTCTTCAATACGCTCTCTTGCCTGGGCAATATTCAGGCGTGCAGTATTCTGCTCAATGGACTTGCGCTGAATATCTGCCTTTAATGCTTCAAGCTCCATACGAAGCTTATTACGTCCGGACTTGGTCTCGCTAATCTCATTATTGATGGAATCCACTGTGGCAAGCAACTGCTTAACCCGCTTCTCCAGCTCTTCAATTTCACGACGTCTTCCCAAAAGATTACTGTTGTTTTTGAAGGCACCACCACTGATAGCACCGCCGGGCACCAGAAGTTCACCCTCCAAGGTAACCATACGGATACCATAGTCAAATTTGCGGGCAATTTTGACTGCATTGTCCACATTATCAACCACCACAATACGGCCAAGCATCGCCTTCGCCACATTACGGTATTTCTCATCGATATCTACCAATGCATCGGCCATACCCACAACGCCCTTTTCCTCCAGCGCCTCGGGATTCTTAAACTCCTGGGGCTTGGTAATACTGGTAAGCGGCAGGAATGTGGCACGGCCCAAACGATTCTGTTTCAAGTACTGAATCATTTTCTTGGCAGTATTCTCATCATCGGTAACAATGTTCTGGATATTACCACCCAGCGCGGTCTCAATAGCGGTTTCGTACTTTTTCTCCACCTTTATGATATCCGCAACAACACCAATGATACCTTTTTCCTTCTCCTTCTGTTCCATGACCTTCTTAACGCTGCCGCCATAACCCTCGTAGCGCTCGGTCAGGTTGCTAAGTGCATCCAACTTGGACTGCTCCATATGGTATGCAGACTGGGTTTCGCGAAGCTTGGCATCCAGATTGGTTAGCTTCTCTCGAATGTCACCCAGCTTTAAATTGACTTCCGCTTCCTGCTCATTCATCTTGGAAAGCTCACCGGTAATGGTTTCAAATTCAGCTTCCAAAGCCTTTAACTGCTCCTCACGGGCCGCTTCATCGGACTTAGCACGAAGAAGTCTGGAATTCAACTCCGCCTTACGGATGTTTATCTGCTCCATCATGGTATCAAAACGTCCAATCTTGGACTTGATGGTAGCACGCTGATTCAACTCACCGATAATAACGTTTTTACCCTGTTCAATGCGGGCATTCAAATTCTCAATATCTCTCTGGATATTCTCAAGAGTAGCTTTCACAGAATCAGCAGTTGCGGTAATCTCCTGAACCTGATTATCGATTCCCTGCTTTTCCTCTAAAATCCCCTGCTTTTCCTGCTCACGGGTGGCAATTTCTTCCTGTAGGGCGCTCTTACGGTTGTTCAGATGAGCCTCACTGCCCTTTGCAGAATTAATCTGCTCCTTCAGGACATTAATCTCACCCTCTAACTTACCTCGCAGAAGACCGGTATCCGTCATCTGCTCCCTTGCACGTTCAATAGACGCATCCAAAGCCTCTAACTCTTCCTGAATGCGCTCATATTCATTCTTGATGTTCTCGTATTTCTCTGTAGTCTCACTCAACTCACCGCTTGCCAGACCATGCTTTTGTCCCACTTCATCCAGCTGTGCCTTAAGACGGGCATTCTCCAGCAAAAATACATTGACATCTAAGTCCTTTAATTCTTCTTTTTTCTTCAGATAAATCTTGGCCTTCTCGGATTGTCTCTCCAAGGGACCGGTCTGTTTTTCAAGCTCAGCCAGAATATCGGACACACGCACCAGATTCTGCTGCTCATTTTCCAGCTTCTGCTGGGCAGCTGCCTTACGGCGCTTGAACTTTACAATACCTGCCGCCTCATCAAAAAGCTCTCTTCGCTCCTCTGGTTTACCGCTCAAGATCTTATCAATCTGGCCCTGTCCGATAATGGAATAGCCCTCTTTACCGATACCGGTATCATAGAAAAGCTCATTCACATCCTTCAAACGGCAAACAGTACCATTAATCAGATATTCACTTTCGCCGGAACGGTAGATTCTTCTTGCCACAGTGACCTCATCATAATCAATGGCCAGCTGATGGTCGGAATTGTCCAGAGTAATTGCCACATAAGCGTAGCTTAAGGGTTTTCTGGTCTCTGTTCCCGAGAAAATGACATCCTGCATGCTGGAGCCTCTCAGCTGCTTTACTCGCTGCTCACCCAGCACCCAACGCACGGCATCTGCAACATTACTCTTTCCGCTTCCGTTAGGGCCCACGATACCCGTGATACCATTGTGGAATTGGAACACTATTTTGTTGGCAAACGATTTAAATCCGTGTACTTCAATGCTTTTTAAATACATATCCTTGTTCCCTCAAAAAAAGCAATGCTTCATAAGCCGCTTGTTGCTCTGCTGCTTTTTTCGTCCTTCCTAAGCCTCTTCCGAGACTTTTGTCCTCCATGATGACCTCCACCACAAAGCACTTTTCGTGTTCCGGTCCGCTCTCTTCCAAAAGCTCGTAATGAAACTCTTTTTTGAGCGTTCCCTGCATCAATTCCTGTAGATTACTCTTGCTGTCGTAAAACAGCTGCTTATTCTCTATGTCAGAAAGAATAAATCGCAATATAAAATCCTTGGCCTTGTCTATGCCGCCATCCAGGAAAATCGCGCCAATTACTGCCTCCATTACATCGGAGGTAATACTCTCTCTTTCCCTGCCACCGGACATTTCTTCGCCCTTACCCAGACGAATATATCTGCCAAGTTCAATATCTCTTGCACAAAAAGCAAGTGCCGGCTCACAAACCAAGGACGCACGCAGCTTTGTCAACTGTCCCTCCGAAAGCTTCGGGTATTCATGAAAAAGAAACTGACTTGACACCATCTCCAGCACAGCATCTCCCAAAAACTCCAGCCGCTCATAATCCTCAGTTTTATTAATTTTTTGTTCATTGGTAAAGGAGCTGTGGGTCAGCGCCTGCTTCAGCAGCTTTTCGTCAGCAAAAAGATAACCGATGCGTTCCTGCAGACTCCTTATATTATTGTCCTGCATTTTTTATCTCCGTTCATCCGGGATATCCGGTGCGCTTTGCCGCACCATGAAAAAAGTATTCCCAAATACCGAGATTCGGGAATACTCCATCAAGCAAAGTTTAGTTCAAAGCACCCTTAATCATTTCTACTGCTTCTTCAACAGTTGTGATTTTCTCTGCCTTCTCAGAGGGAATCTCGATATCAAACTCTTCCTCAATTCCCATAATAATCTGAAATACATCTAAGGAGTCAGCTCCAAGATCGTCTGTGAAGGTAGTCTCCAGAGTAATCTCCTCTGTGTCTACGTTCAAAACTTCTGCAATTACTTTTTTCAACTTTTCAAGTTCCATAGTTGTGTTCCTTCTTTCCTGTAAATTTCCTATTTGTTAATATATATGTGCTATCCGCCTGATTTAGTGTATCTGTGCTTAGTCCTCCAGCACAATTTTCTCCTTAATTTTGTCATTGATACACTGTTCTTTAAAAGTCAGGCACTGGAGAATGGAGTTCTTAATCTCAACAGACTTACTACTTCCGTGGGTCTTAACAATCAGACCGTTTAATCCCAGAAGCGGCGCGCCGCCGTACTGCTCCAAGTCAAATGCTTTTAATGTTTTCTTTAATGCGGGTTTTACCAAAAGACCACCGATTGAACTTCGAAGAGTTGTCTTCATCCCGGCTTTCACCTGCTTAATCAAAACAGAACCTACACCTTCATAGGTCTTAAGCAACACATTACCCACAAAAGCCTCGCAGACGATTACATCCACACCGCCCTGGGGTACATCTCTGGCTTCCACGCTACCTACAAAATTAATCTCTGGACAAGCCTTCAGAAGAGGGAAAGTCTCTTTCACAAGTGCATTACCCTTCTCCTCCTCGGCACCGATATTCAGAATACCGACCTTGGGATTCTTTACCCCCATAACGTTCTCCATGTAAACGCTACCCATCTTGGCAAACTGCACCAGATTGTGGGGCTTGGCATCTACATTGGCGCCACAGTCAATAAGCAAAGACACACCTGTTGCGGTGGGAATCAGCGGAGCCAAGGGCGCTCTGTCCACACCCTTAATACGTCCTACAATAATCTGACCGCCTACCAAAACTGCACCTGTACTGCCTGCAGAAACCAGCGCATCACACTCGCCGTCGCGCACTGCATGCATAGCCTTCACCAAAGAAGAATCCTTCTTCTTGCGAATGGCATTTACAGGAGGCTCTGCCATCTCAATAATCTCCTCCGCATGGACAACCTCCACCTGCTCGGGATCATAACTATACTTCTTAAGCTCCTCTGCAATCAGAGGCTCCTTACCATACAGATAAACCTTAATCTTCTTCTCTGCATTAATGGCTTCCACTGCACCCTTTACGATCTCTCCGGGAGCATTGTCTCCACCCATGGCATCCACTGCCACTTTTACCATTTCTGCCATTTTGTCACCCTTTCCATCTGGTAGAGAATTACAATCTCTACACTCTTTTTCTACTATACTAAACCCATTTATAAAAATCAAGTAGAAAATATAAAAAGGCCTCTCCCATTCAGGAGAGGCCAATTACATCAAAAAATTACTCTACGTCGATAACCTGCTTCTTGTTGTAAGAACCACAGTTCTTGCATACTCTGTGAGGAACCATAAGGGAACCACACTTGCTACACTTTACCAGAGTAGGAGCAGTCATCTTCCAGTTTGCTCTTCTCTTATCTCTTCTACCTTTGGAAGATTTATTCTTGGGACAAATAGACATCGTTACACCTCCTTATTCGCATTAAAAATATCTTTTATTGCTGCCATGCGGGGGTCGGGTACGAAGGTGTCGCATCCACATTCCCTCTCGTTTCGATTCTGTCCGCAGATCGGGCATACACCCTTGCAGTCTTCTCTGCACAAAATCTTCACAGGCCAGTTGACAATAATTTCGTCATACACAAAAGTCTCTACATTCAGATAGTACCCTTCCATAAAGCTCTGGGCATCTGCGTCTTCATCCTCCGTAACTGCCTCCGGAGAGATAACCGTACGATCAAAGGAAAGCTCCAATGATACCGGCACATCCGAAAGACATCTGTCGCACACAGCTGCAAACTTTAATTCACAACTGCCTTCCACCCTCGCCTTGTCCACACCGATGTTGGTAAAGGTGAATGCCACAGGGGACTTCTCCACAATGTGATAAGTACCCGTTCCGCTGACAAAGTCATCCATCTCAAGAGCTGACTCCTGAGTTAATACCTTGCCTTCTGTGGTTAATACATCTGATAAATTAATTAACATAGCGACTCCTATGCACTCTATTGTGTTTTCACACACTGATTTATTATACATATAGTGGTAACGTTTGTCAAGAAAGATTTGTAATTTTTTTCATGTTCAGAAAATACCTGTTTTTATCAAAAATGTATCGGTTCCACTTCCTCAGAAAGTGGCAGCATTTTATACTCCGGGAACTGCTCCAGAAGCTCCTCCAGGCAAAGCGTCGTATTATAAACCACATCATGGGCCAACATAACAACACGTCTGCGTCCCAAGGTGCTCTCACAGGCATTCTGCAAAAGCTTTTCCGTCGCATTGTCTCTGGATGCATCCTCCAGACTTGCATTCCAATCAAAATAAATATAACCTTTCCCGGTCATTTCGTCAATAATATCCTGGCGCACGGTCTTGTTGTAGGCATTCACACTTCCTCCGGGAAAACGAAACAGCTTTGTCTCCACCCCTGTGGTTTCATAGATTACAGCTTTAGCCTTTTCAAAATCTGCCACATAGCTGGCCACGCTTTCATAAAGGGTGTCATAGTCATGATTATAACAATGAATACCGATGGTATGTCCCTCCTCAACGATACGTTTGGCCACCTCCGGATGCTTTTCTACATTTTCGCCAATCAAAAAAAAGGTAGCCTTCACATCCCGCTTCTGTAAAATATCCAAAACCGCCATGGTATTTTCCGCACTTGGGCCGTCATCAAAAGTCAAATACATTGTTTTTGGAAAAAAATACAAATCAATCCCTGATACAATTCCTTCGGCAATTTTCTCCTGATACTCCGAAGTTACCAACAGCTCCCGCTCTTTTTTATTGGACAAAAATCCCGTCTCCACCAGACATGCCGGCATGCTTGTCTCACGGATCACATACAGTGATTCATCCTCCACCAGCTCTCTTTCCACAGCTTTGGTATAAAGGACCACATCACTTTGAATCAACTGCGCCAGACGCTTACTCCCGTCAGCTCCTTTGCTTTTATTATACCATACCTCTACCCCTTCCACATCAGACTCCCTCTCTTCACAGGCATTCTGATGGACGCTGACATAGATATGGGCCCCGGATGCATTGGCAATACGCGCCCGCTGCTGAATAGACATCAGCTCATCACCCTCACGTATCAAAAGCACCTGATATCCAAGCGTTGTGAGCTTTTGCTCTACAGCCTTGATTATGGCGTAATTCACATCCTTCTCCAGCACACCGTCTCTGACAGTTCCCTCATCCTCCCCGCCATGCCCGGCATCCAACGCAATCAGAATCTCTTCTCTGGTAAGCATGCTTTCTGTCGCTGTTTTTTCAACTTCTGCTACGGTAGTGTGTATTTCTTCCTCCGACATGCAATTTGCACTTACATCCCTCAAAGATATATCATTAGCTGTCACATCACCGCCGCTTACACTCTCTTTGGCTGCAACCACCTTACTCTGGCCCGAAAATACAAAAGCCGGCACCGCAGTAACCACCAGCACCAAAGACAGGGCTCCGGCCAGTGCACAACGCACTCCGGTCCTACTTCTCTTTTTTGCTGCATCACAACGTACCAGCTTGTATTCTCTCATTCTCTTGCGCATCTGATGTATCCTCACTCTCTATTTAGAAGGTTTTCCCCTCTTCTACTAAAAGATACGATACGCACTCATCAGAAATTCAACATTTCTGCATACAATTTTCAACTTTTTTGCATCTATTTTGCATCTTCTGCCCGCAGAGCTATTTCAAGCTTCCTAACGGGAAATTTTCAGATACAGTTCATTAATTCCCTCGTAAAATCCCAGCGTCACTACCGTCTGTGTATCCCCTTCCTGACCGAAGCGGTACTTGGCATAGTATGGTGTATTTTCCAACAAAGGGTTCTCGGATTCATAGCTTTCCGGCGCCTCCAGCGACAAATACTCTGCCCAAGCCTGAATCATCTGTTCCTTATCCATTTTATCCCATGTAGTCGTAGTACGCACATAAAATTCATAAATTTTACCGGTTCCGGCATCAATATACACATCCAGCATACGACCGGATTTGTCCGCATTTTTCTTATCTGTAGACAGACTTACCTTCCATACAGAGATATGATTGCGCGGCTCCAATACATCAATTGCCGAATACAGCACTGCATCATAAGCCCCGGCCGTTACCTCTTTCACAGCATCTGGTACAATTCCCAATTCCTTCAGCTCATTAAGCTGTGCATTGCATACTTGAAAAATATCTGTCTCTGTAATCTCCTGCTCAGAAGGTCCCTGCTTATTCACCACAAACGCATAGGTTCCTGCCAGTTCTTCATAATTAAGATTATTTTGGTAAATAGCCGCATTGCGCTCACTCTCCGGCTGACTCTGGCTATTTAAGCATTTCGCCAAAAGCGAAAGTTTCTCGTCACTGCTCATAGTATAACGATATCCCTCACCGCCACCGGCAGCCTCCATTTGCCTTACCTGATTTAGAGACTTTTCATCTCTATAGTCAGCCAAAAGCTCAGGTCCCCACAGAGACACCAATGCCACCAATACAGAAACGGCAATCAAGATTAATGTAGTTTTCTTATTTTTCATCTGATACCGTCACCTCCTTATCCGGCAGCACAAAGCCGATACAGCTTCCTTCTCCCTCTTTACTTTCTATAACCAGTTCACTGTCATGCAGTGCCAGAATCTGTGCACACAAAGCCAGACCCAATCCCGCACCATTATTCTGTCTGGAACGGGACTTGTCCACCATATAAAAAGCTTCTGTAATCTTACGGCACTCCTCTTTTGGTATGCCTACACCATAATCCTTCACCGCAAAGTGATAGCCACCCTCGATTTTACGTCCTGTAATCTCTATTGCACTGCCCGTCTTTGAAGCTTTGCAGGCATTGTCCACCAGATTACTAAGCACAGTCAACAGAAGGTTTGCCTCCGTATATACCACGCCCGCTTCATAAGCAAAATGAAATTCCATAGCCGGAGCCGTATGTACTGCATACATTTTCTTTAAATATCCAAAGATGGATTCCACCTCCACCGGTTGAAAATCCACCTCTCCACGCTTAGTTACCATTAACTCAAGCAATCTAAAGGACATGGTCTCCAATCTCTTGCCTTCTGTATAAATATAATTGGCTGAAAGCAGGAATTTTTCTTCATCCAGCTTATGAGAACGCAGCAAGTCTGCATAACCGATAATCGCCGTAAGCGGAGTCTTAAGCTCATGAGAAAACGCACCAATAAAATCTTCCCTTGCCCGCACTTCATTCTCCAGCTTGCGAATATTATCCTCCAGCGCATTGGCCATCCGGTTAAAATCCTCTGTCAAAACACCCATCTCGTCATTACTGATTTTCTCAGCCCGGTAGCTGTAATCTCCATCTGCCATTTTACGGGTTGCATTGGTCAAAAGCCGAATCGGCCTTGTCAACCAATAAGAAATAAAATACATAATAACCGAACTTAAAACCAGCACCAGAAGTGCCACCTGACGATACATTGCAAACCCATCCGCCCGCTCCTCATATACCTGTGTTACATCCTTCATAGTTTCCAGATATACAATACGATCCAATGCATTAATTACCGTACCGGTCTGCACATAATACCGATCTTCTTGTCGTATCACCTGATAGATTTGTGCATCCGGCTGAATCAGATTCAAAAAATCCCTTTCCTGCACAAAGCCTTCACTGGCATATAGGGGCGTACGGTTCTCATCTGAAATCCGAAGAAGCCTTATTCCACCGGCATTCCCTGCATCCATATTGGCACCGATCTGTTCAATCGCCCGGTCCTGCAACACTTCATATTTAGAAGGAATGTTCAAGGCTGCCGTCTCAAAAGCAAACTGCAAAATATTGGTATCATTCATGGACTGATTAATTTCTCTCTCCATGGAAGTCTCGAATACATAGCTTACAAAGAAATATCCGCTAATACCGAAGGCTCCAGCCATAATAATAATTGTCCAAAGTAAAATTTTATACGAAAACTTCATAAAATCTTCCCCTACTATACTTCCAGTCTGTAACCAACCTTATATACTGCCACAAGATTGTGCTCCCAGCCCATCTTTTTGCGAAGACGCTGCACATGCAACTCAAGGGTACGGCTATCTGCAATGTATTCATCGCCCCAGACCTTCTCGTAAAGAGTCTCCTTAAATAATGCCACATTTTTATTACGGATAAACAACACCAAAAGACCGTATTCCTTATTGGTAAGCACCACGGGAACACCTGCCTTGGTAACCTTTCTGGCTTCCACGTCCACTACCACATCCCCTGCCTGCAAAAGCTTCTGGGTCTTGTTGTAGCGTCTAAGCACCACCTCCACACGGGCCACCAGCTCCACCACCTCAAAAGGCTTTACCAGATAATCCTCCGCCCCCAAACGCAGCCCCTTTACCCGGTCCTTTACCTCATGCTTGGCTGTAATAAAAATCACCGGAACCTTCAAGGGTCTGATATACTCCATAATGTCATAGCCATCCACTCCGGGTAGCATCACATCCAGAAGAATCAGGTCAAAATTCTCCTTTTCAATCAAATCAATAGCCTGCAGTCCATCCTGAACCGCCTTGCACTGATATCCTGCCGCTGTCAGATTAATATCAATCAAGTCACAAATCGGCTTCTCATCATCCACAATCAAAATCTTTATCATTTCTGTACTTCCTTTTCCTTTAATGCAATCTCTTCCGTATTCCAGCCCCAGT